>JAYEKW010000074.1 GCA_034716895.1 Candidatus Neomarinimicrobiota bacterium | reverse complement strand
AGGTAATAGTAGGTTATCATACCCCCAAGCTAAAGCATGGGGTAAGCGTTGTCCTTATTCTCACACAGCCTCTATACCCTTATATCCCTGACATCCTCGTCTCCAGGTACGCATTTAGGGGAAGAACGCCCCGCGCTTGAGCGGCTTCCGTATGATTTATCCTTTTGCATGATCACTGTATCCTGCGACATCATTTTCGATTAACAATCCCTTTGTGTGAGTCCGCTCTAAGCAGCTGGTTAGAAAGTGGTAAATTACCACCTAGCCGAATATAGTTTAGATATTGATAATGTAATCAAATGGGTTCTCTCATTGTTCTCGAGGTATCTATCAAGTCTAAAATCCTGAGGATAGTACCTGCTTTGGATTTTAACGAATCTAATAAGGATCCGTATTGAATATCCTGGTTGTTCTATAGTTCCCAGCTTGTATACCAGCCCTATTCTTTTCTTGTCCTCATGCTCCTCAATTTGCATGTACAATTTTACTAATTCACCCATCTGTATGTATATGTTTGGCAACAAGCCAGCACTGAAGATCTCACCATTGATCTTGCCATATGCACAAACATATTTATTGTCATGCAAAAGAGAGTCAATTTCTATGTCAGCCGGGGGTAACTGGGCTGAGTTTAAAATTAACCATAACATTGATAAACTTGCCTTAGTCAGCTCGGGTATTGAAATATCCCCAGAGATAAAGCCTGAATCTGATAGCGCTGTGATCAATACTTCCCGGTATTTGTTAGCACCTATTGAATAAGCATCCACTCTAATGTTCTTACTTGAATAAACATTTACGTCAAGGTTGTTATCTTTAGGAACACATACAATATGCCCAGGGCTTTTGCTCTCAGAATTATCTAAAACAGAATTTGAATCCGTTTTCGTCGGAAGTTTTAAAATTGTATCAAAAGAGATTGAATCAATTCCGAGCTCTTCCATGTCAGCTATACTTGCGAACTCGTACGGATAGTATTCCTCTAATATTTTGTGATAACGGGATGTATCATTATTTGAGCAAGAGAGCAAGACTGATAAAGCACCAATGATCAAACATATTTTGAAACACACTTTCAAAACTCTCAAACCTCCTGTAGTATCCAGAATTCTCTCCATCTTTCTAACCATATTTATACTGCAAATTACCTGTCGTTGTTTTCAATTTTGAAATGCTTTAATACACGCAGTGCTCTCAGTGTATTCCAGCGGCTGGATTTTCCAGCCGGTTCCATTTCAAAATGGACTTGCCCTGGATGTTTTGCCTGGAGGGGCCAGCGATTATCGGTTTTTCTTTTTTTGATCAATATTTCAATGGCGGGTTTTATCCGGTCATCCCATTGAAAGCCTGAGTGCTGGAAATAATCCAGAGCTTTGAGAATATCGTATTTCCATCTGCTGGGATAGGGTAGCTTAAGAAAGCTTTTTTGAATAACTTCACCTGTTCTATCAGACAGGAACAACTGGTGTACCAGAATGAATGCTCTTGATGATCGCTCTGCCTCCTTTAACTCAGCCAGTCGATAACTGTAACCATTGGATTCATACTCGTAAATACCCTCCAACACCGAAAGCGTTGTGTGTAGGGAGCTATGTGTTGCACCCACTGTATTTAGATTGCAATTGAAGCCCCCATCAGGCATACGTTCTTTTAATATGAAATCAACCACTGACTGGAGAAGATTTTCTTCCGCCCCAAAATAGGCTGCATAATTCAAGAACATGCCATTGATACATACATCACACTTTTGCTTGGCTCCTATCGGTCTTATACCACCATCAGGTCCTTTTTCATTATCCAAAATGATTCTGATGCTTTGCTTAATGAGTGTGTTTTCCGGATGAATGCAAAGATTTCTCAGATCCAGTAATGTATAGTGTGTAGATATCCATTTGGGTTGATAAAACTTCAGGCCCCAATGTCCGTCTGGATTCCGCTTTGATAAGAACTGTTTACCCCACCCTTCAGCAGAGATTCTATTCTGTAAGTCCTTTTTGTCTGCTGATAGAAGATCCCGATTGACCTGATATTGGATAGATACATCTCCTTCAAGTAGCCATTTTATGATTGCTTTATTATCCATTCAAAAAAGTTTTTTTCCGAATCCGTTTGTTGATCTCCATTGCCAGGGTCACTGGCTCGTAATCAAATAAGTCTCTCAGCAGTTGATGATCCTCAGGTACACTTTCAGCCAAATCCGCTGGAAAATTATTCAGCATCTTCAGGCTTTTGTATAAAAACCTTACAAATGGTGCAACCGGTATGAGTATAAATGATACAACCCTAATAACGGTTAAGGGGATGGCCATATGTCTGATCGTCCTTCCACTGATCAAGGAAATTAGCTGAGCAGCCTGCGGAAAGGTAAAGGCTTCCGGCCCGGTAAGCTTGATTCGCCTCCCATTTAAGTCATCACGCAGGGCTGCTTGAGCCGTGATCTCACCCACATCTTCATCAGAAATACAGGGAATGGCGCTCAGTCCACCACCGGGCACCGTCATTTTTCCGTTGCGAGTCATGGCAAAAAATATTTCTAAAGCCGGTGAAGCACCCAGGATGGTCCAATTAAAATCAGATTCAGCTATCTTTGATTCAATCTCAATTTTTATGGCCCCGAATTCCGGAATTTTCAATTCTTGCAACAGCTTTTCTCGCATTTCATAACCTGAGATATAGAGTAGTCGCGAAACGCCCTGCCGCCTGGCCTCTGCCATAATTTCTAAAACTGCATCGCGTTCGATGGCTTTCATTTTACGGATGAGTTTATTGCTCATCGCCGCAAGACAGATGACAATAGTACTGATATCTCTGAGTGATTCTACAATAGTTTGCGGATTGGTTACATCGCCTTCATAGATCTCGACCTCCTCATCCAGAACCGCTCTTGCCTGCTCACGATTGCGGCTTACAACCCGAACTCTCTGCCCTTTTTGAACAAGTTTTTGAACTATTTTGTGTCCGTAAAAACCTGTGCCACCATAGACGATAATACGCTTTGTTTTAGTCATGATCTACTCTGGATCTATGTGCCATGAGCACATTAGTTTTGGGTCAATCATTGGTGTATTATGCTGTAAGGTTACAGCCACCCCAATCCCAAACCGAAAACAATAATCAAGAGTAGGTCTATACCCCAAATCGCTGAAACTGCAATGATCCTGCTCTTCATATCTTTCATATCATAAACCCAGAAGGCTGCTATAAAAAAGGTGAGATAACCAAACAGGAAGATCAACCAGGGTGTGCCCATATCCCAGAAAGCATAATCCCAGGTCAGGGCATCCACACTGTTTAATAGTATTTCAACAAAAACACTGAATATGGATCCTGCTACAGCGATGAACCAGCGGTTGGGAATCCCCAGGATCTTATCCTCTTTGTTGGGCAGCAGCATTTTGGTCCAGATGATCCCAGCCACGGCAAACATGAACATGATCTCAATATTCAATCCGATCAAAATGACGTAAGCTGAATCTCCGGGAGTACACCAGAGTGGAGCATAATTCGTAAAATGAAATATGAGAGAATTGATGATTTCGTTGAACCAGTCCATACCCCAGAAGGCGAGACCGGCCAGGATCAGAGTGTAGTTTTTCTTCTGCATTTCACTGACATAGATGTAAAAGACAAAAGATAACATCGGTATGACATACCATTGAAACTGTGAGCCATCACGTAAAATGTTTAACGCTTGCTGGGTGAAATCGCTGGGCATAAGGCCTCCTTATCCCGCATATTTCAAAACTAAATGCTATCTTGGTGGTTCTTCTCAATCATACCATTGTGAAAACCATCGCCCTTGCACACACTTAAGAAATATGTCGGCTTCATTTTGAATTTAATGCTAAAATAAGGTTTGAAATAGGGGGGCAAAGGCAATTTCTATTTTTTTTAGATTGCGCAGATTTTTTGTCCAGAAGAAGATGGCAGGCAAATTGTTCGCATTTTCCATCCTGCTAAAACCTCAGAATAGCGAACAAGAAATATTGATTGGGGAAATTTTTAGCGTCTGGCATTCCGCAGGTGTTCTGCTTTATGGCGACATGCGCAAAGAGAGACAGCATGGTCGTGGCATTTTTCAATTAATGCCTAAGTCTGCCATTCACAAAATAACTTGGAATAATTTGGACCAAGTAACCTGAAAGGGTTTCTCCTGCTCCATGTCAGACCTATATTGCTCCGCATGAAGACTGGCTCTTGTGTAACACTCACTCTCCCCTTTAATACTGAAATAACCGCAACACCAGCGCTACTCATTCAATCTATAGAGGCTTTCTTCTGGAGGCGTTTCAAACGTTAAATTATGGCATGCCCGGTTAAAATAGGATGAAGTCTTCACCCTCACCTGACACCGGCACCGTCACCACCAATAAAAAGAGATTTGATAACAATGATCGGTCGATGCATTGTTAAAATTTTGAGGAAATCATGAGTGATCATCAAGTTAAACACATCATTGTTACCGGAGGAGTTATTTCCGGTTTGGGAAAAGGGATCGCCGCTGCTTCTTTGGGTATGCTCCTTGAGCTGAAGGGCAAGAAAGTTACCATTCAGAAGTTGGATCCCTACCTGAACGTAGATCCCGGTACCATGAACCCTTTTCAACATGGTGAGGTCTTTGTGTTGGATGATGGAACCGAAACCGATCTTGACCTGGGACACTATGAGCGCTTCATTGATGTAAATATGACCAAAGCCAACAATAGTACCGCTGGCAGCATTTACTATGAAGTTCTGGAGCGGGAACGTCGGGGAGATTACCTGGGTGGAACCGTTCAAATTATCCCTCACGTTACTGATGAGATCATCAAACGGGTAGAAACACCCGAGAAGGTCGATCCCGATCTTGATATTGTCATTACTGAGATCGGCGGAACTGTGGGTGATATTGAGAGTCTCTCTTTCCTGGAGGCTTTGCGTCAATTCCAGCAGGCGCGAGGTCGGGAAAATGTCATAATCCTCCACGTCACTCTGATCCCCTATATCGGCGCCAGCGAAGAGTTAAAAACCAAACCCAGTCAACATTCTGTCATGCGCCTGAGAGAGATCGGTCTCCAACCGGATATTCTACTTTGTCGGACACAACACCCTTTAACCGATGATGTCCGGCAAAAACTGGCCTTATTCACAAACGTGAGTCCTAATGCCGTGATCCAGGGCATGGATGCCAAGTCTATTTATGAAGTACCGCTGTTACTCAAGCAGGAACACCTGGCTGGTATCGTCATGGAAAAACTTCAGTTGGAGAATATTGATTCAGACACTACCCAGTGGCAGCAGTTTGTGGAAAGGATCCTCAACCCGGAAGATGAGATAACGATTGCAGTGACCGGTAAATATACAGCAATGATCGATGCCTATAAGAGTATTATTGAATCCTTTATCCATGCCGGTGTAGACAACCGCTGTAGGGTTAAGGTTGAATTTATTGATGCTGAGGATCTTGAGACCAACACCGGTCTGGAGAAATTTCTGGGTCATGTTCATGGTGTGTTGATTCCTGGTGGGTTTGGCTCACGGGGAATCGAAGGCAAGATCAGGGCAGCCCAATATGCCAGGGGAAATCAAATCCCGTTTCTGGGCTTATGTCTGGGTTTACAAATTGCGGTGATCGAATACGCCCGCAACGTAATTGGGCTAAAAAATGCCAATTCTGAGGAATTTGATGAGAGCTCTGAACACCATGTGATCCACCTCATGCTTTCCCAACATCAGGTCACTCGTAAAGGAGCCAGTATGCGTCTTGGCGCCTATGACTGTGTACTGAAGCCCGGCACCAAATCATTCGCAACTTATGCTGAAACAACGGTTTCCGAGCGTCACCGCCATCGCTTTGAGGTCAACAACGCTTATCGAAGCCAACTTGAGGCTAAGGGAATGATCATTTCCGGAACATCGCCAGACAATGAGCTGGTCGAAATGGTTGAAATTGCAGATCATCCCTGGTTTATTGCCACTCAGGCGCACCCTGAATTCAAATCTCGAGTTGCCAAAACCCACCCTCTGTTTCGGGATTTTGTGAAAGCAGGGTTAGCGTTTAAGCATAAATAATCCTTTCCCTGCTCAATATTTTTATCAAATTATAGCTCTGATTCGCTAACCCTTTAATCAGTTCTACTCATTTTGAGCACAGCTTTGTGCTCTTATACCATTTTCACTTAATTGGAGTAAATCATGGTATTTAAACCACCATCAAGCGATGGTCATCGTCAACGATTACGTGACCGCTTCTTTCAAAATGGAATTGAATCATTTCACGACTATGAAGTACTGGAATTGCTACTCATCTCGGCAACTCCACGTAAGGACATGAAACCCCAGGCCAAGGAATTAATGCGGCGTTTTGGTTCTTTGTCCGGCGTGCTAGAGGCACCAACATCTGTTCTCCTGGATATTCAGGGTATGGGTCTCGCCAATGTATTTGCACTAAAATTACCCCATGCCGTAGGACGTCGTTACCTTTTCGAGCAAGCCAGAGGTAAGGATTACCTGCATTCAAGCAGAACGGTCAAAGATTATCTTACCCACAATCTCAGGGAGCGTAACCGTGAAATATTTATGGTGATTTTTCTGGATAGCCAGAACCAGATCCTCAAAATGGATGAAATGTTTGCTGGAACTTTGAATACTTCAGCCGTTTATCCTCGTCAGGTGGTTCAAAAAGTTCTTGATTATGATGCGGCGAGTGTGATTCTGGTACATAATCACCCATCGGGTGGCCTCACGCCTTCCAGCAGTGATCGAGCGGTAACCAAAAAATTGCAGACAGCTCTGGCAGCTATTGATGTTGATATCCTGGATCATCTCATTGTCGGCGGCAACGAGTTTTTCTCGTTTGCAGATCATCGATTGCTGTAGAACATTTCCTTGAATTGTATAGGGTCAGCAACTCACGATTTAAGTCGTGGGTTTCTTTATTTTGACTGCACCTTCCCCATCTCTTCCCTGAGGATAAGGTCTGATTCCAATTCGGGATGATCTCCACGAATATCTTTATAGAAATCTCGAATTTGGTCCATGTCTTTTTTTATGTCTCCGGTGGGAATAAATGAGGGACCAGTACCGGCCTGCTTATTCACATAATCAACATAACCCAACAAGAGCGGAACCTGGGCTTTATTAGCAATATGATAAAAGCCAGACTTCCAGTGATCCGTTTTTTTGCGTGTTCCTTCGGGAGCAATGGCGATGATCAGGTCGTCATGAGTAGCATAATATTCAGCAATCTGGTCAACGACACCATGGGTGCTCCTGCGATCAATGGAAATACCACCCAACCAACGCATAAAATTTCCAAAGGGTTTTTTGAATAGAGTATGTTTACCCATCCAGGAGACTTTGATCCTCAGCATAAACATGATCGCCAACAGATACATGAAATCCCAATTACTGGTGTGGGGGGCACAAATCAACATGAACTTGCCAGCATGTGGCAACTCACCCTTAAATTCCCAGCCTCTGGCTTTCATAAACATCTTCCCCAGAAAATATTTGAATTGTCCGGATTTTTTATTCTTTTTCATGGTCACACACTCCCCATTGTTTGTTGCTCATTTCCCGGCCAGCTAAAAATGCCGTTGACCAGCTGGAGGTCAAATTGTAGCCTCCAGTCTCACCATTTACATCCATCACCTCACCTGCAAAATAGAGATTTGCAGTAAGTTTTGACTCCATGGTCGTTGGGTCGATCTCCTTTAATGATACACCTCCAGAAGTTACAATAGCATGGTCATAAGAATCATGACCAATGACTTGCATGGGAAACTCCTTCAGCAACATCCGGAGCTGCTTACGCTCTTCACCTGTTACTTGATGAAGATGTTTGTGTGGATCGATGGCTAAAATATCAATAAAAAGATCGATCATTTTGCGGGGCAACAGTGTTTTCAGCATATTCTTAAAACTCTGTTTGCTGTGTTCTGATATCTCCCGTAATAGCCGCTGATCCAATTTTTTATGATCCAATGCTGGTTTCAGGTCGATCTTGATCTGGACTTCTCGTCTGGCATCCAGCATGCTTACCAGAGTCTCGCTCAAGGTTAGAATAATGGGTCCCGTCACACCTTTACGGGTAAACATCATTTCACCGAACCGTTCCTTGATCTTTTTATTTTCAGACCAAATCGAGACGGTCACATTCCGGAGACTCACACCTTGAACCCGTTGTGCAACGTCACCTGAAGTCAAAACGGGAACCAAAGATGGCGCAGTATCGGTTATTGTATGCCCAAAAGCCTGGGCCATGAGATATCCCTCGCCTGTTGAGCCTGTGGCTGGGTAGGATAAACCACCAGAGGTAATACAAACCTGGTCAGCAGTTACTTCTGTTGGTTTCCCAGAGTGCATAAGCTGCAAAACGAATTGACCATTTTCAGCTTTGGAAAGCATTGTCACGTGTGCCTGTGTTATAACGGGGATATTTAACTGATCCAGCTTATTTACAAAGGCATCAACAATATCCGTAGCCCGATCACTTTGCGGAAAATAGCGTCCTCCCCGTTCCAGCTTGGTGGGGACATCCATTTCATGCAGATAATTCAAAAGATCATGGTTAAAAAATTGTGAAAAGGAATATTTAAGGAAACGCCCTTTTTTACCAAATCGATTCAGGAAACTCTGCATGCCCTCTTCATTGGTAATATTACAGCGTCCTTTTCCCGATATCCTCAGCTTGAGAGCAGGTTTTCGCATCTTTTCCAGCAGGACAACACGATGATCGGGGTTATAAGCTTCAATGGCAGCCATGAGACCGGCTGGTCCAGCCCCAATAACGATGGTATTATAGTGAGCATTTAAGGAGATAGAGCGCTTCTCACATCAAATTCTGAATCTCGGTCTTAAATTCATTTACCAATGAGGCGGCAACGGTCTGGTTGGCTCCCTCAGCAAAGATCCTAATAATTGGCTCTGTATTTGAGGCTCGAAAATGAACCCAGCGATCCTTCCAGGTGATCTTAACTCCGTCCTCCAGGTTGGGCATAAGGCTGGTGTATTTTTCTGCCAGTGCGCTAAGAATTTCAGTCGGTTGATAGCCCTGAACATTAATCCTATCCTTGACCATTTCATAGCGGGGCAGGTCATCGGCGATCTCACGGATCGACTGACCGGTCTCAGCCATAAGAGAAAGGATCAAACCAGAAGCAACCAACGAATCACGTCCCAGGTGAGATTCAGCTAAAATGACACCACCATTCCCTTCGCCCCCAATCAGACTGTCCTGCTGTTGCATTCTACGGGCTACATGAATTTCGCCCACCGGTGTTCGTAATACCTGGCGACCATAACGTTCTGCTAATTTATCCAGAGCCATGGTTGTACTAAGATTTGTAACTATGGGACGGTGGTCACCTTCAGCGGTGTTTCGCAAAGCATGATAGGCAGCCAGAACCAGGGTATATTCTTCAACCAGTGGTTTCCCATTTTCATCAATTACGGCCAACCTGTCAGCATCCGGATCGGTAGCAATGCCAATATCAGCGCTTTGTCGATGAACCTCAATTTTAAGGTCATTCAGATTTTCCGGTAAGGGTTCTGGGGTGTGGACAAAATTGCCATCATTATCACAGTTAATTTTGATCACTTCGCAACCAATCCGTTCCAGAAAGGCTGGTAAAGCTTCGGATCCGGCACCGTTAATGGCATCTATCACCACCTTAGGACGACGACGACGAATGGCTTCAACATTCATCAAATCCAATTTCATGACATTGATGATATGTCGCTCAATGCGGTCCTCCAACAGGGTAACTTTCCCTGTAGGTTCTGCTTGAGTCAGTCCTGCTTGATTGACTTTCGATAATTCTTTTTGAAGCTGTTTATGTTCCTCTGTATCCAGAAATAAGCCTTCAGCACCAACAAATTTTAAAGCATTCCACTCAATGGGGTTATGACTTGCCGTTACAATTATACCACCCCTGGCATTCAGATCTTTCACCATAAGCTGGGCGGTTGGTGTGGGACAAATACCACAATCAATGATCTCACAGCCCATTCGTTTCAGGGTCATTTCGACTACTTCTTTGAACATTTCGCCGGAGGGGCGACTATCCTGGGCAATTACGATCCGTCCTTTTCCCATAAGTTGAGCGAAAGCCTGGGTATAGACTTTTACTACCTCAACATCAAATCCATCATCAATGATTCCGCGAACTCCTGAGATTCCAGATATCAACATAGGTATTATTCCTCCAGTTTGGGTAGGACTAAGCTAGATCAGCTTATATCCAATCAAATCATCAATTATTGTGTTTCCAATGGTAAATGGTTTATTCTCTACAAAAACAAACCCTTGACGAACATACCATTGAATGGCCGGTTTATTCTCAACCATAACCCCCAACCAGACGCGATCAGTTACATACTGACGGGCTGACTCAATTCCATATTCCAGCATTTGCTTACCTAGTTTTAATTTCTGATACTGCGGTAAAACATAAAGTGAGGTAACAAAAAACTCAGACCGATGGATATCCCAATGGGTTTTGCTATATCCAACGATCTTATCACCAGAAAGGGCGACACATCCTTCAACGATTTTTGAATCAAAAAGATTTTTTAACTTCTCCGGTGCATAATATGATTCATGGAAAACCCGTCGATCTGTTTCGGGTATAAATTCTCCATAAGCAGCTGCCCAGGAATCCCAGGCCACCTGCCGAATCGCTGGAAGGTCCGCTTTACGCCAGGGACGCACCAGGGTCATGATCGAAAAGCTTCCTTATACAGCGAAAAGGCCAGCACGATCCAGCCAATTACAAAAGCAGTGCCTCCAATTGGAGTAATTGCTCCCAAAATCTTTATTCCGCTAAGAGCCAAAACATAAAGGCTTCCGGAAAACAACAGAACACCAGCAATAAACATATAGCCCGTGATATTCAGGGCTTTAGGGCTCATGATCTTTGAAAACAGAGGTAAACTCAACAGGGCAATTGAATGCATGGCCTGATAGAAAACCGCTTTATCCCAAATGATCAACCCATAGGAATTGTCCCAGGCTTCTAAATATGGTTTAAGTGCGTGAGCTCCAAAAGCTCCCAATGCTACGGTTAGTCCACCGAGAATCGCACCCATAAATGCAAAAAAATATACAGACATTGTTACTCCTTGATATCTCGCGCACGTTTTTGCCCACGAAGAAAATATTGAAAAAATATGGATCCCCCATACATCTGTTTCATGGTTGCTGTAACTGCTTGTGGTTGCCTTTTTTTCTTGGCTTCCAGGTGTTTAGTAAATAGCAGTATGGGATGAGTTAAAATCCAGGCAATAGCCAGGACAATGGCCCCCATCCGCTTCCAGTCACGAATAAGTGCCGAGAAGCCAAAAGCAACCCCTTCCAAAGCTAGACGAGTAGGTAAAACAGCGGCCAAATAGGCAAAGGGATAATTTTTGATGATCATCATCAGATTATTTCGATGGTTCAGATACTTTTTCTGAAATCGATCAGGAGGGAGGGTCCACCCCGAATGATGATAAATTTTAGCTGCCGGAGCATTTACCACCCGCCAACCTGCATTATGCAGTCGCCAGCACAGATCGATCTCTTCCATGTGGGCAAAAAAATCTTCATCAAACAGACCAACTTCATCAAGAGCTGTTCCGCGAAGAAGCAGGGCGGTTCCGCTGGCCCAGAAAATATCCCGAGGAGTATCATAAAAGCCATCATCGGTTTCCATTGATGTGAAGATACGTCCCAATGCATACGGATATGCCAGAACGTCCATGAGTCCGCCAACTCCGCCGGCATAGTCAAATACTTCAGGGGCTTTAGCTGACATGATCTTGGGTTGAACCGCCGCAATCTTTGGGTCTGATTCAATCTGTTCAACCAACTGCTCAATCCAATCAGATTCGTGGGTTGTATCATTATTTAAAACCAGATAATGATCAGACTTAATAGTTCTAAGCCCCACATTGCAGCCACCGGCAAATCCTAAATTCTTAGCGTTTTTAATCAGTGTGACTTTGGGAAACGCTCGCTGAACAAAAGCCACACTGTCATCTGACGAGGCATTATCCACAACTACGATCTCCAGATTTGGATACTGAGAAGCTTTCAATGAGCGCAAACAGGGCTCTAGAATCTCAATCCCGTTCCAGTGCGGAATAACCACAGTGACTTTAGAATGCATATGACTTTCATGTTTCATAGCTTTTAAGATACACAATTGGACTCTATTTTCAAATCATTGTGCGCGAAGAAAGTTACCTGCACTGCGTTGTTTGTCCACTTTTAATCCAAGACAGGTATTTGATCCTGTTCATTCTTATCGTAAATGTGTCGCTCGATTGAATAATTTGCAATTTTAATTCAAATGAAAGCCTGGAGGCATAGATGGAAAAGATAAATGTTGGCGATTTCATGGCAAAGAAGGTGGTTGTCTTTAAACCTGAAATGGATATCTATGCTGCTATTGATGAATTGGTTAAATCTGCCATCTCTGGTGCACCTGTGGTAGATGATAATGGTAAGTTGATTGGGATTATCTCTCAAAAAGATTGCCTGCGAACACTGGCCAATGGGGTATTCCATGATGCGCCGGCGGGTCCTGTAAGTGAATATATGACCGAAGCGGTGATGAGTATCGGTCCCGAAATGGATATTTTTACAGTTGCTGATCTATTTTTGAACAATGTCTATCGCCGTATCCCTGTAGTTGAAAATGATATTGTTGTGGGACAGATCAGTCGACGCGATGTGCTCTGTGCAATTCAACACATGGCGGGAAACGTTAAGACCTGATCAATAATTCCGCCCACCAGTAATGGTTACCAAATAAATGATTGATTGAGTAAATCTCCTCTTGTCAGGGGCAAAACACCAAATACCTTGGCGCCATGTTAAATGATACCATTTTTGTAATATTAACCGAAACAGGAGAGACCACGTGAAGATCGGTATTCCCGTTGAGACGGTTTCCGGAGAGACCCGCGTTGCTATGGTTCCCGGAAATATCGCAGCTTTTACTCGCCTGGAGCATGAGATCATTATCCAAAAGAACGCCGGAGCCAATTCTTTTATCTCTGATAAAGAATTTGAGAAAGCCGGCGCAAGCATTGTGGATGATGCCAAGATGCTCTTTGCCCAGGCCGACGTCGTTTTTAAAGTTCAGCCCCCCAGTGCTGATGAAGTAAAATTAATGAAAGATGGAGCCATCTACATGGGAAACCTCGCTCCATTGAACAACCATGATACGCTTAAAGCCATGAACAAAAAGCAGATAACTGGATTTGCTACTGAGTTCATTCCCCGAATATCCCGGGCCCAAAGCATGGATACTTTAAGCTCCATGGCGACCCTGGCTGGCTACAAAGCAGTTTTGATCTCAGCCAATCACCTGGGTAAGATCTTTCCTCTGCTCATGACTGCAGCTGGATCTATTCCTCCTGCAACAACTTTTATTTTGGGTGCCGGTGTGGCTGGTCTCCAGGCTATTGCCACAGCCAAGCGACTTGGCTCTCGAGTAGAAGCCTTCGATCCCAGACCAGCCGTTGAAGAACAAGTAAAAAGTCTCGGTGCCACATTTGTTCACATGGAAGTTCCCGAGGAGAATGTGGAAACCACTGGCGGATATGCCAAACAGCAGTCTGATGCCTTCCTCGTTGCTGAACAAAAAGCCATTAGTGCACGTTTGCCAAAGGTTGATGTGATTATCACCACAGCTCAGATCTTTGGAAAGGCCGCTCCCATTCTCATCACTGAAGAAATGGTGAAGATGATGCGCTCCGGTTCTGTGATCATTGATCTGGCAATTGAAGGTGGCGGAAATTGTGAACTGACTGAAGCTGGAAAGACAGTTGTCAAACATGGAGTGACCATCGTGGGCACTCTCAACCTGCCGGCGACCCTGCCAATTAACGGAAGCAGCATGTTCTCCAAGAACTTGCTCAACCTGTTTAAGAACATCTTTCAGAAAGAGAACAATAGTCTTGACTTCGATGAAGAGGTCACAGCTGGTGCCTGCATCACCCATGCTGGCGAAATCCGTAATGAATTGGTGAAAAAATCCATGACCGGAGGTAATGCATAATGGAAAGCCTAATCGTATCCATCTATGTTTTCACACTGGCCGTTTTTATCGGCTTTGAGTTGATCACAAAAGTTCCGCCATTATTACATACACCCCTTATGTCTGGCTCAAATGCTATTTCAGGTATCACCGTAGTAGGTGCCTTGTTGGCGGCCAACGCCGACAACTGGGGTTTAAGCACCATTCTGGGTGTTTTCGCCATCGCTTTTGCCATGATCAATGTGATCGGCGGGTTTATGGTGACTGACCGTATGCTGGGCATGTTTAAAAAAGATAAAAAGACTGAGAAGGGGGCCTGATCATGATCTATCTGGAACAGTTTTCCTACCTCCTGGCCTCTGTCTTATTCATTGTTGCTCTTAAAATGCTGGGTTCCGCAAAAACAGCCCGCAAGGGGATGCAATATGCCATGTTTGCCATGGCCCTGGCAATTGTCATTACGCTGGTCATATCTGGAATCGTAGGTCCCCTTCAGATCATCATCGGTATGGTTGTTGGCGGACTGATCGGTGGCGTGGTGGCCAAGCGTATCGAGATGACTTCCATGCCCCAGATGGTTGCCCTGTTCAATGGTTTTGGTGGTATAGCCTCAACTCTGGTTGCTTATTCTGAGTATCTGCGCTTTAGTGGCTCGGAGACCATGGATGTAAGGGTAACCGTCATTATAAGTCTTTTCATTGGTACGGTAACGCTCGCCGGTTCACTGGTCGCTTATGCTAAACTTCAGGGTATCATGCCTGGTAGACCGATTGTACTGCCCATGCACCAACTGCTTAATGCCCTCCTGATTGTCGGCGTTGTGATCTTTGGTGTCATGAATGTCATGGAACCCAATGTTCAGATGTGGCCCTTGCTAATCATTGCTGCTGCTGCAATTTTCGGGATCACCTTTGTAATCCCCATCGGTGGTGCTGATATGCCTGTAGTGATCGCCCTGCTGAATTCATATTCAGGTTTGGCTGCATCGGCTACTGGTTTTGTATTATCCAATAATGTACTGATCATTGCGGGTGCCCTGGTGGGTGCGTCAGGACTGATCCTGACCCAGTTGATGTGCGATGCCATGAAC
>JAYEKW010000073.1:1360-15133 GCA_034716895.1 Candidatus Neomarinimicrobiota bacterium | reverse complement strand
TTCGGGTTGTCTCTCGTGAGATCCATGAGGATGCTGAGATTGTGCAGGTTGTTGATATGCTTCTGTTTGAAGCAGTCAATATGGAAGCCAGCGATATTCATGTTGAACCCCGTAAACATGATGCCCGGATCCGCTACCGTGTGGATGGTGTTTTACAACAGTACTATTCGATTCCATCTGAATCTGTTGCCCCTCTCATCTCCAGGATCAAGATTCTGGCTGACATGGATATTGCCGAATCCCGTCGTCCCCAGGATGGACGTTTTCATTTCGCTCAAAAAAATGTTAAAGTGGATTTACGTTGCTCTACATTTCCAACTCCCAATGGTGAAAAAGTAGTCATGCGTATACTGGATGAAGCCAAAGGTAAGATAGATCTGCACAAGCTCGGTTTTGAGGGAGGCATTTTAAAAGAGTGGCGTGAGACCATCAAAACCAGCAACGGTATCTTGCTGGTAACCGGACCGACAGGTAGTGGAAAGACAACCACTCTTTATGCTACTTTAAACACATTAAATACGGTGGCTGTCAACATCATGACAGTTGAAGACCCCATCGAGTATTCACTGGAAAATATTAACCAGAGTCAGGTCAATACTAAAGCAGGTCTTACTTTTACAACAGCTTTGCGGACGATGATGCGTCAGGATCCAGATGTGATCCTGGTGGGTGAGATGCGTGATGTTGAAACTATCGAACTGGCTGTTCGGGCTGCTCTTACCGGTCACCTCGTGTTTTCCACACTGCACACAAACGATGCTGCTTCCACCTTTACACGTCTTACAGATATGGGTGTGGATACCTATTTATTGAGCTCAACTGTACGGGCAATTCTAGCTCAGCGTTTGATTCGTTTACTCTGCCCCCGTTGCAAGAAACCGGTAGAAAAGAGTGATGAACTGAAAAAAGTATTAAAGATCGGTGAATGGCCGGATTATGCCGGCGTTTACCAACCCGTCGGGTGCATTCATTGTCGCAATTCAGGTTATGTGGGCAGAACCGGTATCTTCGAATTGTTGATCCCCAACCAGGAGATCAAGGATCTGGTCATTAAAGGAGCCAGTGCTGATGAAATCGAAGCAGCGGCTGTTTCCAGTGGCATGTATTCACTCAATCAGGCAGCCAGAGAATATGTTTTACGAGGTCAGACTTCCATGGATGAAATCCTGAGAGTAACCTTGTGACCACTATGGCTCGCGAGTTTTTAATATTAGCCCCCAGACGTCGTAGCGACCCGGAACCGGAAAGACTGCTACTCCAGAATCTGGCACAGTATGGAAAGATCACTAGAACCAGTGACTGGGTCTCGCTTTTTAATTACGCCAGCATCAATACATATTCAGCTATTTTTATTTCCTGTGCTACCTATGCTGAGGAACATCGGATGTGGCGTAAGGAGATCAATAGATTACACCCCCATCAATCCATTATCCTTTTTAGCGCTCATACAGATTTTGATGTACGGGTGATCAGGGAAACCTCGCGTATCTTTGGCATTCTCAGGCTTTCGGATGTTGAGCATGCACTTGATCCCCTGATAGCTAGACTGGACAAATATCTGCAATTCAGACAGAATCTCGGAGGAAAGGTCTCCAAACAATTATTACGTCCCGGCGGTTTTGGAGATTTTGTAGGTAATTCAGATGCCATGTTGGACGTCTATCGGCAATTGACCCGGATCGCAGCCAGTGAATACACCGTTTTGATCCAGGGGGAAAGTGGTTCTGGTAAAGAACTGGTTGCTCGAACAATCCATCATCTCAGTGAACGCAGAGAAAAAACTTTTGTAAGTATAAATTGTGCAGCTATCCCGGAAAATCTGTTGGAGAGTGAGCTCTTCGGATATATGAAGGGAGCCTTTACCGGTGCCGTTCAGAACAAAGCTGGAAAGTTCGAGCTGGCTCATAAGGGCACTCTTTTTCTAGATGAAATTGGTGATATGCCACTGGAGCTGCAGGTGAAACTGCTCAGAGTCTTGGAAGATGGACGGATCCAGCCACTGGGAAGTGTGGAAGAGAAACAGGTGGATATTCGACTGGTTACGGCAACCCATCGTGATTTACCTGATCAGATTACCAGGGGACTTTTTCGCGAAGATCTTCATTATCGATTGAATGTGATCCCATTGCAAGTCCCACCGCTTCGTTTAAGATCAAGTGACATCCCGCTATTGGTACTTTACTTCCTGGAAAAACTGCTTCGTGGCGAGGATCAAACGATTCGTCGGATTGCCTGGGATTTGCTAGCTGAATTAGAAAAGCTGGATCTGCATGGCAATGTAAGGGAGCTGGAAAATTTGTTAACACGTAGTGTCTTTCAATCCGAAGGGCAACAGCTCACCGGAGCTTCCTTGCTTACCAGTGGCATTGGTCCGCAAAAGCAAGTCGGCCAACCGGTTCATGCAGTAGAAAGCTCAGGAGCTATCCAGCCCTTGTGGCAGATGGAAAAGGATGCTTTACAGCATGCTCTTGAAACTCTGGACGGAAATATTAGTCAGGCGGCTGCTCAATTGCAGATTTCCCGCACTGCCATTTATCGCAAAATAAAAAAATACGGTTTGGACTATTCTCAACCGGCAGCTGGTTCGCGAGCTGACAATGCCTGAATTTACCTGCCGTATCATGAGTGACTCCGGAACAGTTGAAGAGCGTGTGATCACCGCTGAATCAAAGATGGATGTTTATACCCAGGCAGATGACCGGGGCGAAATGCTGCTTTCAGTTAAAGAGGCCAAATCAGGTGTCTTGTCTGGGGGCGGCTTTTTTAAACAGCAAAAGAAGGTCAAGCCGGCTGAGGTTGAGAATTTTACAGTCCAGTTGGGAATCATGTTCAGATCAGGTATTCCCCTGATTGGTGCTCTGGAGGCGTTAGAGGAACAAGCTGAAACAGACACCATGCAATCAGTTGTCAAGGGCTTGATCAAGGATGTCAGTGGGGGTCGATCTTTATCGCAAGCCATGGAAACCTATCCAGGAGTATTTTCCATTCTGTATGTGAATATGATCCGGGCTGGTGAAACAGCTGGTGTTATGGAACAGATCCTGGGACGCCTGGGATCCTTTATTAAGCATGATCAGGAAGTCACTCGTAATGTGAAGTCGGCTTTGCGCTATCCCATGATAGTCACCTCTGCTCTCAGTTTGGCTTTTGGGGGTGCCATGGTCTTTATTGTGCCAAAATTTTCCACTATGTTTGGCTCCAAAGGTATCGATCTACCACTTCCCACCAGGGTCATGATAGTTATCAGCGATTTTTTGATAAATTATTGGCCTGTTGTAATCGGTATAGTTGTTGTGGGAATCTTCAGTTTCAAGTCCTTTGCAAAGACAGAAAAGGGACGTTATAGTGTCGATAATTTCAAGCTACATCTACCGGTATTTAAGGATATTTTTCTCAAAACCAACATTGCTCGGTTTGCCCACATGCTGGAGACCTTGAGCAAGGGTGGTATCCAGATCATTCGCTCGCTGGAAACAGTGGAGCAAACCGTTGGTAATGTGGTGATCGGCGAAGAGATCGCCACTGCTCGCAAAGAGGTTGAAAAAGGGGTCGGTTTGGCGGAGGCTTTAGCAAGGAGTAGATATTTTCCTAAAATGACTGTTAAAATGATCGCTGTTGGTGAGAAATCAGGGGCTTTGGATGAAATGATGGCCAACGTAGCAGAACAATACGATACAGAAGTTGATGCCAAGATCGCTGGTTTGAGTTCAGCCATAGAACCCATTATGACAGTTTTTATGGGGGGCATGCTGCTCTTTCTGGCGTTGGGAATATTCCTGCCAATGTGGAACATGTATGGGGCAATTAAATAGCCAGATGTGGAGATGCCACCAAGGCACTAAGACACGAAGTTTTAGAATAGTGATGATGAATATTCTTAGGGTTATCGATGGAACAGCAATAAGGGGTGTCGGATGAATCAGGAAAGCAGAAAAAAAGGATTTCGTTATCAATTCTTTCAGCGCCAGTATCCATCCTGGTTGTATACGATTGTCGTTGGCTTGTTTGCGCTGGGTGTCTACATCTGGATCGAATATTTTTTGGTAGTGGGGTATTAGCCCACCTCGATCTCCTCGATACAATTTTTCCTCCTCCGGAAAAATTTCTCGGAGACCGGCTCCTTCCTGAGGATCAAGGCTGGAAACGGGACATCCCAGGTAATTTCATCCAGTGAATTTTAAATACCACATGATCAGCCCCTGGGTGATTTTATTCCAGCTGAACTAAAATACCACCTGACCGATCCCTGAGTGATTTTAGTTCTGCAGGAACTAAAATTGTATCGAAGGGTAAGGTCAACTGTCCCACACCGCTACACCATGCTGTTACGATATGAAACATATTTCAACACATCCTGATTTACATAACTATAAAAAACAATAACTTATAGCATGGCACAACCCTTGCATGTTGTTAGGGTATGAATTTTGATAACAACTTCAGGAGCACAAATATGAATGCAAAGAGAAGAAGCGGTTTTACCTTAATGGAGTTGGTGGTGACTGTAGCCATTATTGGTACTTTAGCAGTATTTGCTGTACCTGCTTACCTGGATGCCCAACAGAATGGAAAAGCCAATAAGGCTTTGGAAACCATGAACACTATCGGGTCGGCCATTGTAAATAAATATACCTCAGTGGCTCACTATGGCATCGGGAACAGCGCCCTCGCTCAGCTAAATTCAACTGCCGGTGCCTGGGTTACGCTGGCAGATAATACAATTCTGATCAAATATAATCGGGGAGCGGGTGTTGTAAATGTGGTCACAACCGATTTATTTAAAGATGGTGTACCAGATTCACCTTTTGGCTCCGGTTGGGAATTTTTTGTCCATGCAGATTCAATTGGTGAAGCCAGTTGGTCAGGAAATCCACCAGAGCTGATCATCACCAGTCAACCCATGTTCAAGATTCGGGACAAGAACCAACCCCTGGTCTATGAACAGTACACACTATAAATCGCAATAATAAATAGACAAACAAAACGTATCAGGAGGATATGAAATGAAAACAAACAACAACAAAGGTTTTACACTGATCGAACTGATCATGGTCATCGTGATCCTGGGAATTCTGGCTGCAGTTGCTGTGCCGAAGTTCTTTGATTTGACCTCACAGGCACAGACCAAGAATAAAGCGGCTGTGGTAGGAAACATCAAAGCCGGTATCCAGCTATTCGCTGCTAATAAAATAGTGACAACAGGGTCAAGAACTTTTCCTAAAGCACCCATGGCTTTGTCAAGCATTTTGGATGAAGTGCCGGAGGACTGGAGTTTGGTACATGGCGCTGCTGGGACAGACTCAATTTTGTATCATCAGGGTAGTGATAACTGGAAAGCCTGGACCTATAAAACGACAGCTTCCGATGATAGCACCGGCTATACTCTCAGCGCAGAAGCTACAAGATAATATTTATCATGAATTGAAGTTTCTGGAAATACAGATGTCCTCTTGCTAGACAGGAGGGCATCTGTGTCTATATCAATAAGTTATCCAATAATTTAGATATGGTTTATGGTATGGATAAATTCGCTCTGAGAAACCGAAGAAGAAGTAAGCTTCAGAAAGGTTTTACTCTTTTTGAAGCAGTGATTACTGTTTCTATTATGGGAATACTGGCTGCAGTGGTGACTCCCACATATCTTGAGACTCAGATCGAAGCCAAACTTATCATGTCTCAAACCAACATTACCCAGCTTAAGCAGGGTTTTGTCAATTTATATCTCAAAGCCATGTTTGAGTCTCAGGAAGATGTTTTTCCAGCAGAACCAACTGATAACAAAATGACACATGATTGGGCTAATTCAACGACCCTGTTTGATGGTCGTACTGTTTCTCAATTATTCAACGGTTCGAAAATCATCATGAATCCCTATAATCATCCATATCTTTATTATGTATTGGTTGAAACAGAGCACGAGGCCGCAGGGTTTCGCATTGATGATCCCGATACCGGGGTTTCTCAATCATTCAGACCCTAACAGTAATGCTATTCCATTATTCATACAAAATTTGTAAAAGAGGCTTCACGCTTATAGAACTTGTTTTGGTCATAGCAATTATTGGTATCATTACAGCCATTACATTGCCTAAAACATCTACCCTGATTGAAGACATCCGTGAAAAGGCAGTCGCTGAACGGTTGGTGGAAGATCTGAACTATCTGCGCAGCTATGCCACAACCTATCATGATACCACCTGGTTGGTGGTGGATGCCGCTCAAAATCAATATGGCTTGTATGTTGGACCATCAGCAGGAAGCCGTGTTTTGATCCCTGATCCACATACTCAGGAGTCTGCTGTTTTAGATCTGGATGTTGACTACGAAGGTGTCTCCATCACCTCAGCTAATTTTGGGGGTAGTGCTGAAGTCTGGTTCAACTACTGGGGTACGCCCTCTTCAGGTGGAACCGTTGTACTTGATTCGCGCACTATAACCCTTGTCGCCGAGACGGGAATGGCTCATGAAACGCCCTGATCCACAATCCGGTTTCTCCATTATGGATATCATCATGGGTTTAAGTATCATTGCTGTGGCTATTGTTGGAATGATGCTGGCCCAAAGAAATTATGTTCAGCAAAGCAGTCAGGTTGAAGTAGGTCTGCGAGCTGTCTCATTGGGTAATTCGGTAATGAATATTATTCGTATGCATGCCTATGATGACAGTACCTCTTCGCCTTGGAGTCCAAGTTTGGGTCCCAACACTGGTGAAAGCTCTGCTGATGATTATGATGATATTGATGATTATGATGGTGCCAGTTGGGACTTTAGCAATGATGGATTTGCCGGGTTCACTATCAATACACGCGTGTTTAACGTTCAGATCCCGACAAATTGGGTTGATAGTGTTGGCACCGGGGGCAATTTTAAGAAAATTACGGTTACCGTGAATCATTCGGTTCTCAAATCACCGGTCACCTTTAGCAGTATTGTTGCTGGAATTGAGGAACACGATTAATGCAACGCAAGTTTGCTAGCGGTTTCACTCTGATTGAATTGATTATTTCCATCATTTTAATGGGAATCATCAGCGGCCTGTTAGCCTCTATTATTGCTGTAAATTTTTCAACCATGGCTGAAATTTCCGATCGAAAAAAACTGGTCACGCGTGGTATGCTGGCGATTGATCTGTTTGAAAGAGAGCTGGGAATGCTCAAGGATTCCACCAACCTGGTCATTGCGGATGATCAACAGATTCAGTTCAACGACAAATATGGAAATACCTGGGACTATTCAGTATCATCAGCCACTTTTACCAGACAGGAAGTTGGGGTTGGCTCTGCTATTACCTTGGCCTCACCGGTGATCAATGCAGATACTGAGTTTCACTACTTTGATGGTGACAACAACGAATTGACCTCGCTGCCTCTGAGCAGCACCAATCTCAAATTGGTACGGTTAATAAAACTTATTTTGGCTATGGATGATGGTGGGACAGGGGTCTTCCTCATGAGTATTGTATATCCTGAAAACCTGAAGATATATAATCCGTGAGTGACCAGATCATTAAGCAGAGCGGTTCCACGACTGTTCCCGTGCCAACATCAAAACCCAATCCACAGTCAGGTTTTGGTATGACCCTGATTGCGATTACCATTGCGGTAGTCATGGGTTTTGCAGTGGCGATGTATATGCGTCAGGTATCTACTCAGGCTGTGCTTTTTCAGGATACCTATGCAGGCAGCCAAGCCCATTGGGCAGCTATGTCAGGTATTGAATTCGGACTTTACAAGTCTGAGCTGGGTGAAGCAGATGTGACAGGTGTATATACATTTTATAATTCAACGATCACCATCGATACGGTGGAAACCTACAGCGATGGCGGAACTCTCCCTGATTTCTGGTATATGGTTACCAGCCGTGGATCTGTAGGTGAAGCATATCGGGATTTACGGATCCTATCCAAAAAATCATTAAAAACAATTTGGGGCGATGTGTCAATTATTGAAGGCACTGGTAATGTCAGTATTCGGAATACTTTTAAACTCAATGATTCTTTGTATATTGGACAAAATGTTTCCGTTCAGGCCGGCACAGTGATTGGGGATCCACCTGAAGCAGCAACCCATCTTTACCGACCTCCCGGTAAGAGTGTGACAGGAGGGCAGGAAGATGCCTACTTTACCTCAGGTGAACACCCCAAGGGTTGGCTTTTTAATCCCGATTTTAACACTGATCCCTATGATAGTCTGCTGAATATAGCAAATGCCATATCATCTACCAGTGGGAACAAGTATAATGGTAATCAAAGGTGGCGAAACCTTACCATTGATCTTAACACTTATGATGATAGTACGATCTATATCAAGGGGACTTTAAAGTTACAGGGTTGTACCATTACCGGGGGAGACACTACCCGACCGGCTGTGATAGTCGCTACCAAGGATATTAAATGTGAAAATCGATCCGGTACAGAAACCACTTTCGGTGATAATATTATCTTTATTGCCGGCGATGATATTTATATGTACGACTACACTGAGTTTGGGTTGGATCACAGCGCGCTAACACCAGAGAATAGACCCAATACCTTCAATTTGATGTATGGCTATGACTATATATTTATTGATAATAATGTAGATGTCTGGAGCCAGCTATTCGCAACAGATGATATCCGTCTGGACGGCTCTGCCTATGGGATCGTTTATGCCCCGGATAAATTTACTTTTAGGACCTCTTTAAGTTACCTGGAGGGAGCCGTTTTTGTCCATAGACCAGTTGGATCAGGGGGAAATAACCGCCTGGATCAAGGTGTCATGAATTTGAACCACTTTTTTAATGAAGACTATTTCAAAACTTATGACTATGGAGTTATTAAGAACTCATTGTTGGAATATTAATAAGTTCCATATTGGAATTATAATTGCGTACAATTAATATCTATACGTCAACGAATAAAGGAAAACTATGAGAGAATTTGGTATTGTACTGTCTTTGATTTCCATCGCGATCGGAGTATTGCTATTGATTGCTCCGAAGGTTCTGATTAAGCTGAGTGAACAGACCAACCGGCTTTACAATATTGATGGCCTCGTATACCGAAATCGCTATCTCCTTGGCAGTATGCTGTTATTTGCATCTGCTTTTCTGATTTACACAACATTCTAGGGTTTGGAGTAACAATGCAAGGTCATGAAACTTTCACTTTAGTTATTGCGGCGATTGCAATGATCACAGGGCTTTTGCTTATACTGTCACCTGCAACCCTGATCAAAGCTGGGGAATTTTTTAATCGTGCCTATGATGTGGAAAGCACAGTCTATACTAAACGGATCATGTATGGTTTTCTGTACATTGTTGTGGGAATAATCTTATTGTACATGGTGTGGTAAGGGATCCATATTCAAGGGAAAAAAAGAGGCTGTCTCAGGCACTGAGACAGCCTCTTTTGGTATTGGGGGGGTATTTGAGTCAGATCGTGCAGTTGCTTCTGCGGTGAAGTTTATGGCTGAGCAAGTGCTTCTGTCAGGATGTTGTCCACCTGATCCAATAGATCATTCAGACCAGTATATTTTTCTGCTTTAATGCTGCTACAGATCTCAGCACCTATCTGGCTTAAGCGTTCATAACCATAACTGGTACCGGTTCCCTTGATATTGTGTCCAAACTTGTAGACATCTTGATAAAGAGCATCATTTAAGTTTGTCCGAACTGCCGGTAAAGATGTATTCAAATACTCCAGATACTCTTTGATTAGAGCCTGAAATTCAGGGGATTGCATAAAATCATCGGTCATATCAGTATTTCCCTTCTTATAGAATCATCGCAGGTAATATAAAAATCTTCAATCCTATGACGGGTGTTTTTTTAAATTATTAGTGCAACAGTGATAAACTCTGTTCTCCGCCTTAGCGCTTGTACTTCAGACTTTTTAGCCACAACGTCACGAAGACACGAAGATATTACGTTTATGCAATTCTTAGTGTCTTGATGGCATCTAAAAGTATGAGTGATGGCCGACCTATCACAGAGTAGCTCGAAGAGCAAAGACGAACTGTCCATTATCGCTCTTTCTGCGAAAACAAGAAGGGGAGTATAAAATACTATTTCTCCTTTGTATGCATCTACTTTTGTATGTTATTATCCACAGGAAAAAAACTGAGCAAAAGGAACCAGCATGCCGAACCATTCTTCACAAGATCTGAAACTCGAAAATGATGGATCTGGCTATCCTGATCTCGAATTCCACCTGAGAAACACCCTGGCAGAAACATACAACCTGAGTTTACCCCTGTTTGCCCTGGAGAATAACAAGTTCAAGATTGACTATCATGAATTGCAGAAACTGATTTACACCCTTAATGAAGTTGATCCGCAGCAAAAATTCAGTGCCAGCGAATTCCATGGTCTTGGTCTCCTTTCCCTCATCTCGCATAAACTTATCAGGCTCTATCGAAACCAGATAAATCCAAACTATATCAGCGATCTCACTGAATATTTAACTCAAAAATACGATCCAACAGGCCTCCAGGACCTTTTAGGCAGCTATCTGAGTGCGTTGCCTACTGACAGTTTTAAAAATGCACACACTGGAATCGTTGAATACTTACAGGGGGAAACCCACTCTGTCCCGAATCTGCATATACTGGTGGAGGAACTATTAGTTCACATCCTGGCCTTGAATAACCCGGCATTCGAAAAATATGATGTTGCTTTCAAGGAAGCGTTTCATCAAGTCATCAAAACACCTGACAAGCTCTTAAAGAGCATCCAGGATTGGTCTGATGCTTCCACTGGTTTTGGTGTTGACCAGAAGAATATCATTGAACTTCTTATGGAACCAGCCCTCAACTCTCCTGACTCCATCGAAGGCCAACTGGCCTATATCAGCTCAAATTGGAGCAATTATCTTGGTTCTCATCTGGGAGATTTGCTCCGCGGACTTGACTTTTTTGAGGAAGAACATCGTTTTAGAGGTCTCGGTCCGGGAGAGACCCAGATCCCCTCCTATTCTGGTGATCTATTGGCTGGAGAATATTACAGTGAAGATAGCGACTGGATGCCCCGGGTGGTCATGATTGCCCGCAATTCTTTGGTCTGGTTGGATCAGCTTTCAAAGCGATACCAGCGTGAGATAAAGACCCTGAGAGACATCCCTGATCAGGAACTGGATCTGCTGGCTCAACAAGGTTTCACTGTACTCTGGCTGATCGGTCTCTGGAATCGCAGCGATATTTCCAAAAAGATCAAACACTGGTGCGGAAATCCTGATGCAGAATCTTCTGCCTATTCGCTAAAGGAATACAAAATTGATCCTGCTATAGGTGGTACCGAAGCTTTGGAAGATCTAAAAGATCGGGCTTGGGAACGAGGGATTCGTTTGGCCAGCGATATGGTTCCCAATCATACGGGTCTGGATGCTGACTGGTTGAAACAGCACCCCGAATGGTATATCTCTGTCCCTGATCCACCTTTTCCAGCATACAAATTTGAAGGTGGTGATCTATCTGATGATCCTGAGATCAGCATCCATCTGGAAGACCATTATTATGAGAGAAGTGATGCTGCGGTGGTCTTCAAACACGATGACCATCGCAATGGGAAAACCCGATTCGTCTACCATGGTAATGATGGAACAACCATGCCCTGGAATGACACAGCCCAGCTTGATTACTTGAATCCCGAACTGCGCGAAGCGATCATCCAGACTATTCTGGAGGTCGCCCGTCAATTCAAGGTGATCCGTTTTGATGCCGCCATGACCCTGGCGAAACGACATATTCAACGGTTATGGTACCCGGAGCCCGGTTCAGGGGGCGATATACCCTCCCGCGCTTCCTTTAGCATGTCAGGGGCAGATTTCAATCAGGCAATTCCAGCAGAATTTTGGCGAGAGGTCGTAGATAGGGTCGCCACTGAGGTTCCTGATACTTTGCTGTTGGCTGAAGCCTTCTGGATGATGGAAGGCTATTTTGTCCGAACCCTGGGTATGCACCGTGTATACAATAGCGCCTTTATGAATATGCTGAAGATGGAAGAAAATTCGAAATTCTATGCCATGATCGCCCAGACCCTGGAATTCGATCCTCGCATTTTGCAACGATTTGTGAATTTCCTCAGTAATCCTGATGAAGATACGGCTATTGCCCAGTTTGGTAAAGGCGATAAATATTTTGGAGCCACAGTCCTTATGGTGACCCTCCCAGGTTTACCCATGTTTGCTCATGCTCAGATCGAAGGGTTTGAGGAAAAATATGGTATGGAATACCGCCGGGCCTATTGGAATGAAACCCCTGATGAGGCTCTGATCGATAGACACAAACAACAGATTTTTCCACTTATGAAAAAGCGTTATCTGTTTGCAGGGGCAGGAAATTTCAGGTTATTCCCCATGCACAATGCTCATGGTGATAAACTGGAAAGCGTTTTCGCATATACCAACCGCAGTGGCACAGAACGAGCGTTGATCCTGGTAAACAATGCATATGAAAGTCAGGCAGGCTGGCTTAAGACCGCTACAGCAGTTAATCGGGAGCCCACTGCTGATGATCCGGTGCACCTGGTTGAAGACATCATATTTGCCCTGTCCTTTGATGTGGAGAATAACTATTTTATCATTTTCCAGGAACAGATATCTAAACTCTGGTTCATTCGCAGTATTGGCGAACTTCGGGAACGTGGTTTTTACTCTGAATTAGCAGGCTTTGAATCACAGATTTATTTAAACTTCCAGTTGGTCAGTGACACTGAATCAAATCCCTGGTCAACTATTTACAGTGAGCTTGCTGGTACCGGTATTGCGGATTTTGCACTATTGTTTCGCTCCATCGAACTGGAGCCGGTTCATGTACTTCTAACCAATTTCCTCAAATTTATAGTGCGGTCTGATGAATTGCCTGAAAGATCAGAACTCTTTATAAAATTTGCCCCTCTATTCGAAGCAATGCTTGAGATGAATAATAAGTCACTGCTTATTGAAGAAATTCAAGAGCTTGGTAATTCTTTTGATGAAGCGTTGCGAGGTACAAAGCTAAGTATGGTGGAGATACCTGAAAAGGTTACCAAATCATATCTGCAAATTGTCGCCATTGTCTACCTTGCTCGGCAGATCAAGGCTGTTGATCTGCAATCTGAGAGCAGCGTGGTGGAATCATATTCACTTGGTTCAGTTATCGAATCTCTTCTGCAAGAAGGAGGTCTTGAAGATCCAGCAGGTCTGGTAGCAACCCTGGAACATGCTGATAGACATTTTGATTTTTTGGGACGATCTCCAGCCAAATACTTTGAAATGATATTGACTCATCAAGAGGCGCAAAGATATTTGCAGATCAACAGGGCCAAGGATCTTCAATGGTTCACAAAAGATCGTATGGAAATCTTTACAGATATTATTGACCTTTTGGTTCACAAAGAAATAGACCAAGATATACTGGATGATATTCATCAAGCTGTTCATACTTCAGAGTACCAGTTGATACGCTTTCTGGAGTTGATCAGTTGAACTCAAAGCGTTCGTTGGCTTTTCTTCCAATACGACCTGTGTCGTGTTACTTTTAACGGTATTCAAGTATCACGTTTTTTATACGAATTTAATATTAACGGAACCGCTAGAAGTATTTGAGAAATCATGAAATATAGCCTAAACTCAATAAATACAGCCAGATGATGAATGTATAGCTATATTCTATATTATCAACACTTTGCGTCTCTGCGCGCTTTGCCTGCCCGCACGAAGTTATACGCAGGCGGGCGAGAGGTAGTTTTTGCGAGATCGTCAATATTGTATTGAGATGTTTGCTGAAAACCAGATTTAACGGGAGGGTGGAAATGAAA
>JAYEKW010000073.1:0-1260 GCA_034716895.1 Candidatus Neomarinimicrobiota bacterium | reverse complement strand
CTCTGCGCGCTTTGCCTGCCCGCACGAAGTTATACGCAGGCGGGCGAGAGGTAGTTTTTGCGAGATCGTCAATATTGTATTGAGATGTTTGCTGAAAACCAGATTTAACGGGAGGGTGGAAATGAAAAACCTTACTTATGCTCTGTTAGTGATCTTTATTTTAGGTTCACCATCGTTTGGAGCACCGGACCAAGAGGATATTGTCATTGCTACAGGCACAACTCATAATGGGAATGTTATCACGAGCAATGTTGACATCACAGTAATGGATGGTGCTCGGGTTAATGGGGAAGTGCGCACTACCAGTGGTGACATCTACATTGAAACAAATGCACGTGTGAGGAAGATCAAATCTACCAGTGGTGATATTTTTATTGATGAAGGTGTAACTGTTGATCAGACAATTAAAAACACTGATGGTTCTATTCGAATTAAACAAAACTCAACGATTAAGGGTAATATTACTACAGAAACCGGAGATATTCGAGTAGATGGATCGATGCTTAAAAAGAGCATAAAAACCAGGCATGGCGATATCATACTGAAACAAGGCACCTATGTCAAAAACGATATCAGGATTCTAAATCGAGGACAAGGAGCGGGTTTGGAGATTTTGGATATCTATCTGGGGCAAGAAGTGTATGTGAAAGGAAATGCTTCAGCTCATCACTCAAATGATCAAGTTCAAATTCAATTGTTCGGCGGTGAAGTTCGCGGCAATATTCGTCGGATTACTATTATTGATAACCCAGGGAATGAGGAGGAATGCGGAGGAATAGCAGCCTGGAATTCGAGTACGGCCTACACCGAAGGTGATATCGTTAGTTATGATGACCATAGGTGGCTTGCAGCCTGGTATACTCAAAATCAACAACCCGGCACTACAGGAAATAATGGCTCCTGGCAGGATTTAGGTGAGTGTGATTACGATGTTGATGCCTGTGGTGGACGACAGCTTTGGCACCAGACTATAATATTCCAAAAGAATGATGAAACTGTCTATGATGACAATATTTATCGGGCAAAATGGTACTCACGTGGGGATAATCCAGAGGACTCAGGCCAATGGGGTGTTTGGCAAGATCGAGGACCATGTGAAGATGATGATGATGACTAATCATTTGCTCCTCGATACGATTTCTACAAAATCACTCGGTACCCAGTTTCGATAATCTTAGTTTTCCTGTCATCTGTCATCTGTCATCTGTCACTTGTCACTTTTTGCCTTTACTTCAAACTTTCCATAATCTGAGGTAAAAT
>JAYEKW010000072.1:16081-41708 GCA_034716895.1 Candidatus Neomarinimicrobiota bacterium | reverse complement strand
TCAGGGGTGGTGGGATCCTTCTCAGTCGCATACCAACCAGGGTCAACAAACCAACATAAACTTGGGCAGCAGCAGCGCTGATCCACAAACCGATGGGGATAAAATAGGTGAAGAGCACCAGAAAGGCGATTATGCCTGTCAGGATAAAGATTAATGGTAATGTTTCCACGATTCCTCCAGATTTATAGTTATTTACTTCTTATCTACAACAATACGGTTGCCATCGATACGAACGATGGTGATCTCAGTGTCTTTCTCGATGAAATCACCCAATGTGACCACATCCATTCTTGTCCCTTCAACCAGAGCAGTACCTGCAGGACGAAGTGAAGTCAGTGCTTTTCCGGTTTTTCCAACATAACTTTCCAGACCCAGACTCCCGCTGTAACCCGCAGCAACCGTCTCTGATTCCCTGAGACTGATCTTCTGCCAAGCTTTTGTTTTCAGCATGCGCTTGACCATCAAACCCAAACCAAATAAGCCGCCAATGATGGCAATAGTCAACCCCCAGAGTGCTGCAGTAATATCTGCACCTGTAGGGGCAGCCGGCAATAGCATGGTGAACATGGCGTAGATCATTAATATGATCCCTGCAATGCCTACCAGTCCAAACCCAGGAATTACAAACGCTTCCACTCCCAGTAGAATAATACCGCCGAGTAAAAATATCATTTCTGCCATGCTGGCCAGATTTGCAATCATTGAGGTAGAGAAAAATAGAAATAAAGCTAACAAACCAACACTACCAGGAATGCCCCAGCCAGGACTCTGAATCTCAAAGATCAGACCCAGAAATCCCAGGGTCATGAGCAATGAGCTGACAATTGGGTCAGTCAGAAAACGAACGATCACCTCAGACCAGGTTGGTTCAACTTGAACAATATCGTGCTGTTTATATCCAAAATGTTCCAAAATCTCATCTAGTGAATCCATCTGGTAGTCCATCATGCCATATTTCAGGGCTGTGGATGTTCTCAGCGTTAACAATTTTCCAGAAGTGGCTCCTTCGATATCATCAATGAAAAGAGTATCTCCCCCTTTAGTGATCAAAGTGTCAATATCCAGGGTCTCATCCACCATGGCCATGGCAATATCCGGATTCCGTCCTTTGGCTTCTGCTGTTGCCGCCATTTCTTCCCGCATGTAGGACTGGGCTTTTTCACCAGCTTTCTGACTTTTTACGTCCACCACAGTGGTCGCCCCCATGGTAGCGCCAGATCGCATAATAATGGTATCACAAGCCAGAGTGATCAGAGAACCCGCGGATATGGCTTTGGTATTCACAAAAGCAATGGTCTGAATATCTGAATTCAATAAAGCATTTTTCATCATGGTCGCCGCGTCAACCCGACCACCGAAAGTGTCAATATCAAGGATGATGGCCTCTCCGCCAGCCTGGTTCAACTGTGGAATCTGCCGTTCAAAGAAATAAGCCAGCCCCATATCAATAGTACCCTTTACCTCCAGGACATAAACCTGCGGAAAGATTATAATGGGCAGCAACAAGAGTAAAAGTTTGCGTCGCATAACTGATCCTGTATAAGTAGAATTTCGTGACATTATCAAGTAGGGAAAGATAATCGCTGAACCTTCAACCGGAAATGGTAATTGTCAAAATCACGGCATAATAACCTGCATGAGAATACTCCCATATTTTGTATCGATCTCAATTTTAATAGGAGTATGCGGGAATGTCTCTGACAATAACAAGGTCAGTTGAATCCTATTTTCCCTTGATTTCCTGCTGCTGCTAAGAGGGATAAGTTTCCATCCTGCTTCAGCAAATGGATGCAAAAGTGATGGACCCGCACTCTGCTCAGCCAGCAACTCCAATTTACCAAAACCCTGACCATCCCACAGTCGAAAATGCAAGGTGTCACCATGGCTGAAGTGCATGCGGGATAGATCATACAACAGACTGGGGATATCTCTGAGTCCCTGTGTAGCCAGAACGCGTTCCCGACCATTGATCAGCACACTATTACTATCTGTAAAATGCACTTCATAGTTCCGGTGATAAGCACCCTCGTGAATTGATTTTATGTGGCTCTGAAGTTGTCCCGACTTGATATCATAATCGCTTTTGATCGAGTCGGACAGTGACCATAGTTTCGATAGCCAGGGTGAGGATTCAATATTTAAATGGCCTTTCAGGTATCCATCGTGGACTTTGAGGGTCAGATGTGCATGACCTGCCTGGATCATCCCATACTTCACCTTGAATGAAAAATCCTGGCCGACTGCCATCCCTCCAGCAAGCAGCAATATCAGGAGGACTATTCTACAACACTTTCTCATGATTTCAGAAACTATCCTCATTCGGTACTACACTCAAGCTTTTTGTCTATTCATTAACATTGATAAAACTAAATTGACGCATGCAATTAAAGTTCCCAAAACGATTCGTAACCTTCACTTTTGTGGGAATCTCCGGAATTGTCGTCAATAATGCGATCCTCTTTTACGCCAAGGAATATCTATTTGTTCCGATAGCCATCGCTTCTCTCATCGCGATTCAGCTTGCTATTTTCAATAACTTCATCTGGAACCGTCGCTTCACCTGGACCGATCGGAAGATGACTGGGATTCAGGCAATATGGACCGGTTTATTAAAATTCACTGCGGTGAGCTGGGTGGCAGGTGCCTTAAACTGGATCATTCTACTGGTCTTGACCCATTATGCCGGCCTGTATTACATCCTGGCAAATCTGATCGCCATCCTGATAGCATCTATCCTGAATTACTTTTTGAATGATCTCTGGACTTTTAGAGTCCCGGACCGACAAGCCTGATCATAACACTCTTGCAGTACCGTTGTTGTAAAATCAATCTTATTGAAAGTAGAGTTTAGAAATTAAGGTGTGCTGTACCCTTCAGTAGCAAATTGCAGGCGGTAGAGCTTCTCGTATAAGCCACCGGCTTTACTCAGAGTTTTATGATCACCCTGTTCGACGATCTCGCCCTGATCCATAACCAGAATATTATCAGCATTTAAAATAGTGGAAAGTCGATGGGCGATAACGATGACCGTGCGCCCTTTCATAAGCGTATCAATGGCTGATTGAACAGCCTGTTCTGAGGCAGTATCAAGAGCGGAGGTAGCCTCATCCAGTATTAGGATTGCCGGATCTTTGAGGAGTGCGCGGGCTATGGCAATTCGTTGCTTCTGTCCACCAGATAACCGAGCTCCATGTTCTCCCAGCATAGTTTCGTACTGATCATCCAACTCCAGAATAAACTCATGGGCATTGGCACGTCTGGCTGCAACTTCAACTTGCTCTCGTGAACTCTCCATCCCATAGGAAATGTTATTGTAAACCGTATCATTGAACAGAATAGTTTCCTGAGAAACAATACCAATCTGCTTCCGGATACTGGATCTGGTTAAATTCCTGATATCGTATCCATCTATGCTGATGCTGCCAGAATTGATATCATGAAACCGGGGAATCAGATCAACCAGGGTTGTTTTTCCAGCACCACTGGGACCAACCAAAGCCACCATTTCTCCTTTATGGATAACCGTATCTAAATTCGCGAGGGCTTGCAGGGTTGAATTCTCGTAGCTAAAAGTAACTGAATCAAACCGGATATCCTGTTCAAAATCTGCCAGAACATGGCTGTCAGCTTCATCACGGATGGTTGATTCAATATCAAGGAGTTGAAAAACCCTTCCACCTGCAGCTACACCGGTCTGAATATTGATGTTTACTTTTGCCAGATTGCGAATAGGTTGATAAATGGCGAACAAAATAACGATGAATCTCAGGAAGTCAGAACTGCTGATGGTTCCATACTTCAGAACCTGGATCCCTCCGAGCCATAGAAGAATGACTGCCATGGTCACTCCCAACATTTCTGTGACTGGAAGAGAGAGACTTTGCAACTTGATCTGACGATACATAAGCTGATAAAGTTTTTGGGCTTCTCTGCCAAAACGTTTGCTTTCGTTCGATTCATTTACAAAAGCTTTAATAATTCGAATACCCCCGATCAATTCAGTGAAGCGGGAAGTTATTTCTCCAAGCTGGGTCTGCACCCGAATGACCTTCCTGCGAATACTTTTACTGATGATCGCTATAAATAATGAGGTGATGGGAATGATCAGGATGGAAATCAGGGTTAATTTCCAGTCGATAATAAATAGGATCGAAAGATAAGTAATAATGTAAAGAGGCTCTATCACCAGTGGATGAAAAGTCGTTGCCAGAGCCTGATTCACCTTGAGGACATCATTCATCGCCAGAGAAATCAAATCTCCACTACGTCTTGTTTGAAAGAAACTCAGAGGCTGACTCAGGAAATGCTGGTATATCCTGGCCCGCAGATCCTGAACTACTTTGGCTTGAACATATCCGGTAAATACTTTATTGGCGTAGTAAGCCACGGATTTTATCAGATAACTAAAGAGAATGACCAAAGCCAGAGTCCCCAGAGCATCTAATTGGGAACCTGAGAAGAAATACTCACTAGTGAGTTGCTTGAGACGTTCGTTCAGATCCAATCCCTGGGTCAACTGATCCGTCGGAGAGGCAACTTGCTCTTCCGGACTGGCGAAGATGGTCGTAATGAAGGAAGCCGATAACCAAAGCGTGAGTGAATGAAAGAAGACATTTATTATGGAAAAACCGACTCCGGCACTTATGTGAGCCCAATAGGGTTTGATCAATCTTAATATTCGTAGGTACATGCGCTTAGTTTAGAAACTCATGGAGTGTTTGGCGAGAGATTTCACCTTCACGTAAGATCGTGAATGGTTTTGTGGTCAGATCAACAACAGTACTACCTTTTGAGGGTTGAAGCGCTCCAACATCCAGCATTAGACCAATATCATCTACAAAGTAATCCCTGATTTGTTTCAGTGAGGTGGCTGCCGGAGAGCCTGCAGGATTCGCACTGGTAGTAGTGATCGGCCGGCCTAGAAGGGCTGGTATTTGGCAGGATATGGCATCTCCCGGTACTCGAAAACCGATGGTGCCCTCATCAGATACAAGTTGTTCAGCAAAGGGGTATTGACTCTTGCAAATTACAGTTAGCGCCCCAGGTAAACATTTCCGAATCAGCACTTGGGCTTTGTTGCTAAGGTCATAAGCCAGTTCGAACAATTGCGCTACTGATTCAAGCAAGACCGAAACAGGCATATTCTTACGACCCTTCAAATGATAGAGATGGGCAACTGCTTGACTTGAACTTGCATCAACGCCCAAGCCATAAAGTGTATCAGTTGGATAAACGATCACCTGATCATTTTTCAGAAGTTGAGCTATTATCTCCCGATCAGATCTTGAAATATCCGTAGTTTCGTCCTTAAGATCCAGGATGATCATGAGCTTTGTCCAGCTTTTGCTTCCTGACGATCAAGATCCCTCCAGCGTCTGTGAAACCAAAAATATTGCTCAGGATATTTACGAATCTCAGCCTCGAGCTTGCTGGTGAGCTGTTGAGTAATTTCGCTCATCCATTCATCGTTCAAGGTCTCGGGAATGGTATAGGGTACCTCTTCAATCCTTAAGCGATAACGTCCCCGATGTTGAGTACATGCCAGAAATACCAACCTGGGACGAACCCGATAGGTTAGTATGGCAGCCCCCTTGGGTGTCGATGAGGGTATCTTAAAAAAGTCAATTTTCAGACCATTTTTACTTTTGAACTGGTCGCCAACAACTGCCAGACCCGTGTAACGTCTGATCGCGTCTTCAAAAGCCGGCATACCTGACCATGAATTGATCAGTTTTAAATGATGGTATTCACGGATCCAGGTCAGGAACCAGTCCACCCAGGGATTTTTCTGGATCCGATAAATGGAAGCAGCACCTCGACCGATTCCAGCGGCATAGCGCCCTGCCATCTCCCACGACCCGAAATGTCCGGTAAAATAGAGGATTGGCTCATTGGCTTTTTGGGCTTCCAGGACATATTCATCAAAACCGGGAGCATCAACAATGGATCGAGATTTCCTTTTGCTGACCATCCACAGCTTAAGCGTCGAAATAAAGCCTTCTCCCCAATGCAGGTAACACGCTTTGATCAATGATTCTGTTTCTGGGCTTGAATAACCAGGAAATGCCCGTCGAATATTACGCTCAACCGTGGATTTCCGTTTGGTAAATAACTTATAACCCAACCAACCCATTCCTCGCCCGAGACGCCAGGTAATTGACCAGGGCAGGATAAAGAGTATGACATTGAATAATGCCAAAAATATAAATTCGATCGAAAATCTGAGATAAACGACTGATCTCACCGGCTTACGCTTAGGAGTAACCATTATCAATGCCTTGGTTGGCTATAGACGCGCAATATCCTGAATGGTAATAAATAGGACCAATCCCAACAAAAACAACATGCCTATCTGCTGAATAGCTAATTTTACATTAACAGGGAGGGGTCTGCGAATGATCCCTTCGATAGTGATAATCAGAAAATGACCACCATCCAATCCGGGAATTGGCAAAATATTAATAAAGGCCAGATTCACACTAATGATGGCCATAAAATAAAAGATATCGATCCAACCGCGACGAGCCATCTCACCGGCCATCTTGGCGATCATTACCGGACCACCGACCTGATCCATATCAGTTTTACCAGTGACCATTTCCCAAAATCCCCGGGCCATCAGTGTTCCGAACATATAGGTACTTCTGCCACCAAATTTTATTGATTCAAAAAAGCCAATATCCTTGTGTTCCAAGACCCGGCCAATGCCTATCATTCCGATATCAAGAGTTCCTTCAGCAGTGGGAACGCTCTCTTTAACGACCAAAACAGAGTCAGTTAATCTTTGACTACCTCTGAGCCACTCAATGGCGATCAGCTCACCGGGAAGATTCTGAACAATACTGGTTAGTTCCTCCCACTGGGAAACAGGCTGACCATTGATGGAGACGATCTGGTCATGCTCTTGTATTCCAGCTGATTCTGCAGGAAACACGGGTCTCTCTTCGGTACTTACCAGTGAACCGACAGAGGTCCCCGGGATTGGTTCATCCATACCAGTGGTATAGACAATTCCCGTAAAAATCACAAATGCCAGAATTGCATTCATGATCACACCTCCAGAGATGGTTAACAGCTGCTGCCAGCGTTTTTTGCTGGTAAACTCCCAGGGTTTGCCGGAAATCTCACCATCCATGGATTCATCGATCATACCGGACATTTTCACATAGCCCCCAAAAGGGGTCCAGCTAAGTGAATATTCAGTATCACTGGCTTTGGGATGCTTTCTTGGAGTTCTGAATTCAACTGTGACCGCATTCATCAGACCTTGCAAAAACCAGGGAATGAATACTTTGGTCCAGAGACCATCAACTTTGTTTTGAATGCTGATAAAACGAGGGGGCATACCAATTGAAAATCGTTCAACTCGGATACCAACCATGCGGGCAACCATAAAATGACCCAATTCATGGATCAGGATTAACACACCTAAAGTCAGTATCGCTGCAACGATAGTAAATAATGTATCTATTGAGAAGAAACCCATTTAGCTTCTTTTAACTCCTTTGTATAAAAACTTGCGTCCATTTTTCCAGGGCTAAGATATCATCCAACCCGGGGTGTTCAAGATAATCGTGGGCATCCATTGCTTTTATTATCAGCTCAGGAATTTCTGTGAAAGGTATATCACCCTCCAAAAATCTATACACAGCTTCCTCATTTGCCACATTTAGCACTACAGGTAAACTGCCACCAGACTGCAAAGCATCAACAGCCAATTGAAGGCACTTGAACCTCTCATAGTCCGGTTCTTCAAAGGTCAGGGTCCCAATTTTGGCCAGATCCAACTGTTCCCAGGCCTGGGGAAAGTGGCGGGGATAACTCAAGGCATATTGGATCGGAATCTTCATATCCGGTAAGCCCATCTGGGCTTTCACTGACCCATCTACAAATTCCACCATGGAATGAATAATACTCTGAGGATGGATCACGATGTCGATCTTTTCAACTGGCAGCTTAAAAAGCCAATACGCTTCGATCACCTCCAGACCTTTATTCATCATGGTAGCTGAGTCGATGGTGATCTTCCGACCCATGGCCCAATTGGGGTGTTTTAAAGCCTGCTTAACTGTGATATCCTTGAAAGCCGTGCCCGGTGTGGTTCTAAAAGGTCCACCAGAGCCAGTGATCACCAGACGTTTGATATCTTCCGGGGCTTCTCCAACCAGACATTGCCAGATCGCGCTATGCTCGCTATCTACCGGAAAAAGTTCCACTCCATTTCCCACCAGCAACTTGTTGATGAGGTCACCAGCCATGACCAAGCTTTCCTTATTGGAAAGAGCTACATCAACTCCTGCTTGAATACTGCGGATGGTTGGCTCCATCCCGGCACTGCCAACGATAGCATTCAGCATGGTATCCACATCATCCCGGGATGCCATTTCCAAAAGCCCCTGTCGGCCCTTGAGGACCTCGATCCCTGGAAGCGCCTGCTTAACTTTTAAATAGTGACTCTCATCGCCGATAACCACACTTTGGGGTGAAAACGCCTTGGCCTGTTCGATGAGCAACTCAGCCTGTGAATGAGCAGAGAGATATTTTATTTTAAAGGTGTCCGGAAAGCTACCTACAACGTTTAAGGCATTTACACCGATACTGCCTGTAGACCCCAATACTGATATTTGTCTGGTTTTTGTCATCATTTACTCACGGCTTCCTAATAGCCATTCACAACTTAGGTCCAGTGCCAGGCCATTAGCATCGATTGGCAAATATAATGATACTCTGCTTTGGTCAAGGAACAACCAGCTGATATAGGGCAAGGCCAGGTAATTGGTCTTATCATAATCAGGAATACCATTCCCATTTTCGACCAGTACATGATGCATGTCAACAATCGCCATAAGACCATAGTTGAAAGTCTCCTGCGAACGGCCGTATAAAGCATATACACTGATATCTCTTTGAGTATAGGCCTTTCCTATCACCTCACTCCAGCCTAAACCGATGGCTTGCCTGATGGATCTTTGATCTGCCGGGAACTCAACTTGCACACCTGTTGCCACTGAAAAGGCAGGGTAATCACCTGGCCATTGTGCAAATTGTGCCCAAAGATTATAACCGGGATTTGGATAGATACTGAGGCGGGCAGAAGGGACAGTGGCACTTTCATCTCGATCTAAACGAATAGATGCCAGGGAAGCCTGCAAACCGAGGTAGTAGTCAGTATTTCCTGGATTAGGGATATTGGTAACACGTGCAGCAGCCCGCAGATCTGTTTGAAAGCTTGACTGATCCTGCCAGTTGGGAAAATCAGAGCCTGCCAGGTTGACAACTACAGTCAGGAACGAACTCAACATGATAAGTTTATACTTGTGAGCATTAAATGGCATAAGCTGGACCGTACCCGACAGAAGGGTAACCTTCGAGATCATTATCCGCGGATAATTCCTCGTGTACTCTCATCAATAAAGGTAAGAATATCCCGAACCTCCGGTGTGATTGTCATGTTCACCTCGATATCCTTTATGGCTTGACCCACGTTCATATGACTACGATAAATGCGTGTGTAAGCCTGCTTGATATGATTAATGGTCTCACTTGGAAACCCACGTCGATGCAAACCCACAGAATTCAGTCCATTATAGGTCAAGGGGATATTGGAGGCTCGAATATAAGGTGGAATATCTTTGGAAATACGGAAGCCCCCGGCAATAAAGGCATGTTTGCCAATTTTAACAAACTGATGAATGGGTACGGCACCGCCGATGATAACAAAATCACCAACTTCTACATGACCGCCCATGTTACAGGAGTTGGCGATAATCACATTATCACCAATGATGCAATCGTGACCAATATGAGAGTATGCCATTATTAAAACATTACTGCCAATAGTGGTCTTCCAACGATCAGTTGTCCCCCTATGAATAGTACAATATTCACGCACGATAACGTTATCGCCCAGAATAGTCTCCGTTTCTTCATCAGCATATTTAAGATCTTGAGGGATCTCCCCCACTACAGCGCCGTTGAATAGACGACAATTCTTACCCAGTGTTGTGCGAGCACCGACTAGAACGTGGGCTTTAATAATACTGCCGGCACCAATCGTTACATTCTCATCAATGATGGTATAGGGTCCAATCGTTACATTTTTCCCAATTTTAACATTGTCGGAGCTAATAATAGCAGTAGGATGAATTCGGGGAGCCATGATCTATCTTTCCACGATGGAAGCCATTAGATCAGCTTCAACAACCAGTTTTCCGTCAACGAAACCCATGCCTCTGAGTTTAGCTGATCGTAGACGGAATTTGATCAACTCCACTTCAAAAATGATCTGATCACCAGGTTCGATCAGTTTTCGGAATTTTACATTATTGATCGCAGAAAAAAAGACCAGTTTATTTTCCGGATCATCCCCGGCGTTCAGCAACAGGGCTCCTCCGGCCTGAGCCATGGCTTCCAGGGTCAGCACACCGGGCATCACTGGTTTACCTGGAAAATGTCCCTGGAAAAAGGGCTCATTCATGGTGACATTCTTGATGGCGGTGATCTTCTCACCTGGTGTAAAATCGATAATGCGATCGATCAATAAAAAGGGATATCTATGCGGAAGAATCCGCATGATTGCTTCTGTATCAAATACAATCTGACGTTCTCTGGGGCGCCTCTGAAAACGTTTGGCTAGAATTTGTTTTTCGTATTCCTTCTTTAAAAGGCGAACGAGTTCAACATTACTGGCATGCCCACTTCTAGCTGCGGTGATGTGACCCTGAATTGGCATACCAAGCAAAGCAAGATCACCGATGAGATCCAGGATTTTATGACGAACCGGTTCGGTTTTGGATCGCAATTCCTTACCATTCAGGATGCCATTATCACTTTGAATTAGTTTTTCATCAATATTGAATAATTTTTGAAGTCGCTCCAACTCGGATTCTTCGATTTTACGATCTATCATCACCAGGGCAGTATCAGCACTGCCGCCTTTGATCAAACCTTGTGCTTTCAGCTCTTCTACTTCATGTAGGAAGCAAAAAGTCCGCGCAGGTGCGATCTGCTCCACAAAATCCTGCTCCCGGGAATAAAACGACATATACTGAGTACCCAAGGACTGCAATTTGTAATCGATGAGAAAAGTGACCCGGAATTGATTTGAGGGTAACGCATGAATATCCACACCCTTCTCAGGATCTGAATAGGTGATGGTCTTATCCAGGATCAGATACTCTCTAGCAGCCTCCTGCTCCTTAAAACCGGCCTCCAGCAGAATATCCACAAAAGGAATTGCACTTCCATCCATAACCGGTGGTTCTTTATTGTCCAACTCGATGAGGATGTTATCGATTTCCAACCCACTGATGGCGGCTAGAACGTGTTCTGTCGTATGAATTCGGGTCCCGTTATGTTCCAGAGTGGTTCCCCTGGAAATATCCACAACATGATCGATATCTGCAGGGATAGGCTTAGCATTGGTAACATCAGTCCGTAAAAAGCGGATGCCTGTATTCTCTGCTGCCGGTTTAAATGTCAGTCTTGTCTGTACACCGGTGTGTAGTCCTATCCCGGCGATGGATACAGCTTTTTTTATACTTCTCTGATTGTCTCTTCTATCCTGCATCTATCTCAATTCCTTCATTCCCCTGACAGCACCCACTTAGGTTTTATTTACTTGTTTTTCAAGTGTTTTAACAGCTTTGTACAAGGCCGGTAATTTTTTAATAATCGCTTCAATTTTTAGTTCATCCCGATGAGAACGGGCTGGAAACCCACTTACCATCAACCCATCCGGTATATCACGGGTCACACCGCCACGGGTTGCAATCGATACATCATTTCCAATTTTCAAGTGACCAATGACCCCGCTTTGTCCACCCATTTGCACTCGATCACCTAAGCTTGTGCTACCGGCAATAGCGATCTGAGCAGTGAGAAAGCAATTTTTTCCAACATGCACGTTGTGAGCGAGATGAACCAGATTATCCAGCTTCGTGCCATCTCCAATGGTTGTTGGACCGATCGATCCTCGGTCTATTGCACAATTGGCACCAATCTCAACCTGATCTCCCAGGATGACATTTCCGGTTTGCGGGATCTTCTGAATCTCTCCAGCTTCCACTGCGAAACCAAACCCATCGCTCCCGATCACTGCGCCGCTATGGATGATGCACTGGTTGCCCAGGATACTTTCATTGTAAAGCACAACATTTGGATACAGATGACAATTATCACCAATATGACACCCATCACCTAAGACCACGTTACCTTCCAGGATAACATGTTGTCCCAGTTTGACACTACTTCCAATAATGACTCCCGGTCCGATCTCAACCGATTCAGGAACAGTAGCTTCAGGGTGAATGACAGCAGTTGCATGAATTCCCGGCCTGATCTTGCGTTGCTGTTGGTTTAAAATTTCCAACGCTTTAAGCATACTTTGTTGCGTATTGGATGATCTTAGTAGATTTGGAAAGTCAATATCCAGATCCTCAGGCACGATCAGCGCAGCAGCCCGAGTTGTTTTGGCATACTTTAAATATTTTGGGTTAGAGAGAAAAGATAACTCATCAGGTGCAGCAACCTGGATCTCGTTAAGTTTCGAGACCTCAATACTCTCATCACCTTCCAGTCTGACACCGAGGGCTTGTGCCAGCTCACCTAATTTAAAAGTCAATAAAAAGACTGACTCCTATTTATGGAGTTCCTTCAAAACTTTCTCAGTAAGGTCAAATTTATCCTGTGCATATAAAATATTACCGGCCACGGTGTCAAAGATAAAATCATAGCCTCCGTCTTCGCCAACTTTTTTGATAGCTGTATTAATCTTCTGAAGCACCGGATCAGCCAAAGCCTGTTGTTTCTGGTAAAATTCACCCTGTGGACCCAGTTTCTGAACCTGAAACTGCTGAATTTCCTCAGCGAGACGACGCATCTCATTTTCCTTGGCACCACGATTACTTTCAGTCATGAGAAATTTCTGACGCTCGTAATCCTGTTGCAGGCTATCAAGCGAAGCGGCCATATCGTAGTACTGTTTTTCCAGTTTGCGACCTTCCACTTCAAGTTTGCTCTGTGCTTCGCGAAACTCTTCAAACTGAGAGAGGATATACTCTGAATTTATATAGCCGAATTTCTGCCCAAAAGCAGCGATTGAAAGTGTTAATAGTAATATTAAGTGAATTGTAGCTTTGTTCAAAACAGGTTCTCCTTAACCAATATTTTTAAAATTGCTGTCCGAAAATAAAATGATACTGCGGTGATTTCCAATCAGGCACCGGATCCTGGTCGAATCCCCATCCTATATCAATACCCAGCATACCGAGTGGTGGCATGATCACACGACCACCAAAGCCAATTGACCGTTTCAGATCAAAAAGGCTGCTGGATTCAAAACTATCCCAAACGTTCCCTGCTTCAGCAAATCCGATCAAATACATCATAGGACTTGGGGACAGTAAAAAGCGCATCTCCAAAGTATACTTGAAAGAAGCCTTCCCACCAAAATAAGCATCACCATCCAGGGTTCCAACAGAACGTTCTGAATATCCACGCAAGGCACTGCCATAAATCAGACCAGCACCACCCATGAAAAAGTATTCATCATAGGGAATAATGTGCGTAGAATCCAATTCTATGGGATGTAGCAGACCCCCTTCAAAATAATTCCGCATGGCGAGCTTATCTTTCCAAATTGGTGTATACCACTCCAAACTGGCTTTTTGTTTGAAGAAACTCTCATTCCCTCCCAAAAGACCTCCGCTATATACAGAGTTCAGTGAAAGCACCGAACCATTGGTCGGGAATTCCGGAGCATTCCGTGAGTCGCGGGTAATATTTTGCGATAAACTGATTCCGGATGTTTTTTCCAGATGTGCCGGATTTACCCGATCAAAGATGCTCTGATAATATACCTTGGCAAGATCATACCTGTCGACGGCTCCTCTAAAGGTCCACCGACCACGAAAATAGTTGTCGGGCCATTGAAAGCGACGTCCAAAAGTAATGGAACCACCTGTAGTATGAACATCATAGGGTGTCGAATAACTCGAGCCATAGCTGAAGTAGGATGTGCTGTTGTTTTGGCTGCGATCCTGATCGAACAAACTGATTCCCAACAAGTTTGGTGTATCGAACAACCAGGGTTCAACAAAACTGATCGATAAGGCTTCATAACTGTAGGCTCGTTGGAAATTAAAGGAAAGTTGTTGTCCATTACCTCGAAAATTCGGAAATTGAAGACCGACCGTCCCAATGAATCCATCTCGCTCACTATAACCGGCACTGGCTGTTGCAGTACCGGTATTTTTTTCTTCAACCTCAAACACCAGATCGATCTGATCTTCATCGTAAGGGATCACATCTGGGATCACATTGCCAAAATAATTCAGGATCATGACTTCACGTTGCGAGCGCATAAGAGCAGAACGGCTAAAGAGGTCCCCTGGAAATATCCTGAGCTCACGGCGGATAACATTTTCTTTGGTCTTATCGTTCCCGATGATCTTGATATGGCGAACATGAACCGGATTCATTTCTGTGATCTCAAGGGTTAGATCGATTGTATCAGCAGCAATGGGCATTTCTTTTGGATCGATCTGACAATACAGGTATCCCTTATCCATATAGGGACCACGAACGCCCAGTTCGATTGATTCCATGAGTTTCTCTGAGTTATATTGGTCACCCCGTGAAATGCCCAAAGCAGCCAGAATATCCTCATCCTCAAAGACGGTATTGCCGATCACTTCCACATTCCCGTATGTATACTTTTCACCCTCATACAAATCAATTCGGAAATACATTTTTTTCAGATCTTCAGAATAGTAAAGGCTATCACCGAGTATTTCAGCATCGCGGTAACCCAAAGAATGCATATAGCTCTCAATAGCACGTTGATCTGAGCGAAGATTATCAATGGAAAATTGGGTTTCTGCCCAAAATTTCCACCAACGTTCTTCTTTGATCTTTTCCATTTTCTTTTTGAGTTTGCGATCTGAGAGTTGGGTATTTCCGGTAAATACAATACCGCCAACAGACACTTTTTTATTCTCAGTTATCTGAAATTTAACCCCTCGTGTATTTTCGCGCTCACCTTCAAAAGTACTGGGTTCGATCTCGGCCAACAGGTAGCCTTCTTCATAATACAGTTTTTGAATAATACGTTGGCTTTCGTAAACGATAAAAGGTGTTAGGGCTTGACCAGGATGCAGATTGAGGGCTTCATCGATCTCATCAGTCTTAAGCTTATTATTCCCCTCCAGAACTATCTTATCGAGTCTCGGATATTCTTCAACGCTGATAACCAGCATAATGCCTTCCGGTGTATCACGCTCTGTGAGGAGCTTAACATCTGAAAAAAGCCCCAGACTCCACAGTTGCTTTACAGCATCAGAAAAATCTTCCTGTTGGGCTTCCATTCCAACACTTAATCCGGAGGAAGAGATGATAACTTCAGGAGCTGCGGTTTTGGTTCCAACTACATCAATACTGGCGATCTTGATAGAGACAGCTTGTTGACCCATCACCAGGGATGTGATCATAATCAGGTAGGCGAGGTGCTTATAAATTATTTTCATATCTAGACGAACGTTCTAAGTTTGAATTTGTTCACTAACTTGTCCGTATCTTCTTTCCCTTTTTTGATATTCCCTGATAGCATTCAAAAATTCAAGCTCTTCAAAGGCTGGCCAGAATACTGGTGTGACGACTATCTCGGTGTAGGCTAATTGCCATAATAGAAAATTGCTCAACCTGAATTCTCCGCTGGTACGGATCAATAGATCGGGATCCTGGATACTCCCGGTGTAAAGGTTTTGAGAAATGGTCTCATCATTGATATCCTCAGCCTTCAGTTCACCCAGTTCCACAGCCCTGCCAATGGTTTTAACCGCTTGAAGGATTTCCTGGCGACTACCATAGTTCAAAGCCAGATTCAAATTCAGTCCAGTATTTTTTGCGGTTTTTGTTATACCGTCCAGCATTCCCTTGCGGGGTCCTTTCGGCATTGAATCCAGATCACCAATGACAGTCAGTCTGACATTATTACGGTGCAGATCATCCACTTCTTTGGTAATAGTATCCAACAGCAGATTCATTAAGGCAGAAACTTCAAGCTTGGGTCGTTTCCAGTTTTCGTTGGAGAAAGTATACAGAGTCAAAGTCTCCAGACCCAGTTCTCCTGCTATCTCTGTGATCCGTCTGACACTTTTAACACCAGCTTTATGGCCAAAAATGCGTGGCTTGGATTGTGATTTAGCCCAGCGTCCGTTTCCATCCATGATGATCGCGACATGTTTTGGAAGATTCCCATGATCCATGACTTCAGTCTTTAATATTTCAACTGAGGCTGTCATTCACCTATTCCATGCCAAGGGCAGTACGCCCTTCCGGACTGATCATTTCGGGATTCCAACGTGGCTCCCAGACTATTTCCACATGACATTCTGTAACACCATCAAGAGCTTCAGCAGCTTCTTTAACATTTTGTGCGATCACTGAATACATGGGACAACCCACTGCGGTAAGGGTCATTTTAATGATTACCACTTCTCCGTCAACCAGAACATCATAGATAAGACCCAAATCTACCAGGTTTACCGGAATTTCCGGGTCATAAACCTTGCGCAGGGCTTCTAAAACTTGATTTGATGTGATCATATCCAGGATCAGTCCATCAGCTCATGGATCTTGCTGGCAACCGTTCTAAATATTCCTGCGGCTTCTGATTCAGGCAAATGAATAACCAGCGGCTCACCCTTTTCCCCGGCCCGCATAATCTCTTCATTCAGGGGAATCTTTGCCAACAAGGGGACTTTCAGCCGTTCACTTTCCTTATCACCACCACCCGTGGAAAAGATCTGAGATACATGACCACATTTCTCACAAACATGATAGGACATATTTTCGATGATACCCAGAACTGGTGTATTCACCTTTTCAAACATGTTGGCGCCACGTTCCACATCTTTCAGTGCCAGGTCCTGAGGAGTTGTGACAATCACAGCGCCGGTTAAAGCAACTTGCTGAACCAGGGTTAATTGGACATCACCGGTTCCAGGCGGTAAATCAAGGATCAGATAGTCCAGGGCACCCCACTCTACATCAAACAAGAATTGTGAAACCATCTTGGTTACCATGGCACCACGCCAGATAACCGGAGCATTATCGGTAAGCAAAAAACCTAACGACATAAGTGACATGTCATATCGTTTAATGGGTTGCAATTTATTGCCTTCAAGCACCTTGGGAACTTCATGGATACCCATGGTGATCGGTAGGCTTGGTCCAAATACATCCAGATCCAATATCCCAACAGTATGTCCTTGCTTACGCAGAGCTGCTGCCAAATTTGCGGCAATGGTTGATTTTCCTACACCGCCTTTACCACTGGCGACAGCAATGGTGTGTTTAACACCGGGAATACCAGGGGGCGCTTTGGGATTTTGAGCTCCTGCCGTTGGCTGGACCGGAGTCTGAATGATCTCAATGCTTAGCTTTTCGTAACCACCTTCCCTTAATACCTTTTCAATATTAGAGAGGATTTCCTGGCGGATACTTTCTTTTTCTGTGGAGAATTTCACACCCAGCTCGACACCATTATCGGTAATATTTACATTTTGGATAAGTCCAAAAGTGACCACATCTTTACTGAAACCAGGGTACTTGACCTGTTGTAAGAGGGCTTTAAGTTTATCTTGACTCATAATGACGTTTTTCCTTTAACTTTTATAGCCTACTAATATAGTTTTCAATTCAGCAGATGCAGGGAAAATGATTAACAGCTAGAGATCTCAATTCGTTTTTTTCAGTCAAAGAATACTTGAAATTTTCACAATTCAATTCCTGATTGTTTCCAAATAGAAACCAAAAGAGCCCCCCAATTTGGGAGACCCTTTTGAATAACTGAATAATCGTAAAATACGATTATACTAAGTCAGCCAGTCAGTTTTTCGTAGCGAGCCATTAAAACATCATCCGTTTCTTTTACGCCAACCACAATACAATCTACCGGGCAAACCTCAACACATTGAGATTCATCAAAATGACCTTTACACTCAGTACAAAGCTCGGGATCAATTTCGTAAAACTCATCGCCTTCCGTAATTGCCTCATTTGGACATTCCGGCTCACAAGCTCCGCAGTTAATGCATTCATCTGTAATAGTTAGAGACATGAAACCTCCTGTGATTTTCCATCTCAAATTATGATGTCACCAAAGGAACAAACCCGTGGAGACGTTTTGGCTTTTATACCTGCATATATCAATTATACAGCTTAAAAATAAAACCAAGTTCATTAAGTCAACGAACGTGCAAATATGTAAGCCGACTACCCAAATCCCAAACAATATTTGAACGTAATACTCACTTTACGGGTATTTTTTTATATTTTAATATCTACTGATTCAAATCCTATATTGTGCCATCATAGACACATCTATTTTGAAACATTCAAATCGTTTTTTTTTAGATAAAAAAAGAGGTCATATGAAAATTGCCTATCTTGATGGTATCAGATTATACCGGGTTCTATATGCTGGTATTCAAACCCTGCTTGACGAGGAGGACTATCTCAATAAGATCAACGTCTTCCCGGTTCCAGATGGAGATACTGGTACCAATATGGCCTTTACACTGATGGGGATCATCGAACATATTCAACCCCATAACCGAACCGCTCTAAATAAATTGAGCCAGCTTGTTGCTGAAGCTGCTCTAAACAATGCCAGGGGAAATTCTGGTGTGATAATGGCACAATTCTTCCAGGGGCTAAGTACGGGATTAACGTCATTCACAGAAGTTAACACAATTCAATTTGCCAAAGCCTCCAAAATCGCAGTCGATGAAGCATATACTGCCCTGATGGAACCAATAGAAGGCACCATTCTTTCAGTACTACGGGCGTGGAGCAATAGCTTAACGAAAGCCGCAGAAACCAAAGCCGACTTTCTAGAGGTCTGGAGAATATCCACTGATGCAGCGCAAAAAGCCTTAGAACATACACCTGAACAATTGAAGATACTTAAAGAGGCTGGAGTGGTGGATGCGGCCGGTCAGGGATTTCTGAATATTCTTACGGGAGTGATGTCATTCCTGGATACAGGTAATATCAGGAGCCTTCCCAAGATCGAAACAGAATTTTCAGCGGTGGCTCTGGAAATGAACGACCAGATCATCAACAATCTGGTCTATCCCTTTTGTACCGAATGCATAGTTGTCCGTGAAGGTCTTTCTCGTGATCAACTCAATAAAACACTGCAAGCCATGGGGGACAGTATTGTGATCGCCGGATCTATGCATCGGATCAAGATTCATATCCACACTGATGATCCAGGAAAACTTTTTGAGACACTTTCTCAATTTGGCGAGATCCAGCAGGAAAAAGTTGACGATATGCGTGAACAACATAAAAGTATTCGTGCCAATAAGCAGATAGCTCTGGTGGTAGATTCTACTTGTGATCTACCCCCTGAAGTACAGGAGAAATATCATCTCCATGTTGTGCCTGTCAGATTGAATTTTGGCAAGAAACAGTTTATTGATCGGGTAACCATAACCAATGAAGACTTTTATCGACGCCTGGCAGAATCCAAAGATCATCCACAATCATCACAACCACCACCGGCTGATTTCCGCAGGATGTATCAATTTTTATCATCACACTATCAATCGGTGATCTCTCTGCACCTGCCACAAGTTTTGAGCGGAACCTTGCAAAATGCGAGTGCAGCCATTGAGCATGTTAAATTTAAGCAAAACTCAATCCTGCTGGATTCCTTATCGATCTCTGCCGGAACCGGTGTGATTGCCTTGGAAGCAGCTGAAGCCATTGAAGCAGATCTGGATTTCCAGGAGGTTGTTAACAGGATAAAACACTCCATTCAGAAAACCGAGATATTTATTGGATTGAAGACCCTAGACGCAGTTTTGCGGGGTGGACGGCTAAGCCTGAACAAGAAACGGATCATTGATTTTTTACGCCTGAATCTGATCCTGACCGTTACGAAAGATGGTTTTTTGAAACCATGCGGTGCAACCTGGGGAAGAAATAATATTTTTGCGAAATTTGAGAAATTCGTTCTAAAAAAAGCTAAAGGGCGTTCGATAAAACGTATCGGGATCGTCCATGGAATGAATCCTGAGATCGCTGAACAGTATCGGGAGTCCTTTAAAATGTTCTTCCCGGATGCTTATGTTTTTGTTACAGATTTCTGTCCAGCTCTTGGCGTTCACGGAGGTGTAGGAGCAGTTGGTATAGCTTTACAATTCCATTAGCATAATCAAATAATTGAATATCACCCTCCATTTAAACCGATTATATTTCGACTCAATCAAATTAAGGAAATTAAATAATGTTTGAACTGATCCTGCTCATTTTGATCGCTTACGTTGTTGGCTCTACACCAACAAGTATTATTGTTTCCAGATTAAAGTATAAAACTGATATCCGGGCGCATGGCTCGGGTAACGCTGGAGCTACCAATGTTTTTCGAACCTTTGGCTGGAAACCGGCCTTGTTTGTCACTCTGATTGATGTTTTCAAAGGTTGGTTACCAGCCTACATTGCCGGAAATCTCAATTCAGATTCGATCGTGTTCGGGAGTAATCCTGATGCCTTAATGATCATGGCCGGCTTTGCCGCTGTCCTTGGTCATACCTACACAATTTTTGCCGGATTTAAGGGTGGTAAGGGTGTGGGGACAGCAGCAGGTATGTTGATCGCCCTCTTCCCCATTGCCTTGCCCTTCTGCATATTGGTCTTTGTCCTAACTCTCATGACCACCGGGATCGTTTCACTGGGAAGCATGTTGGCTGCAATAGCCCTACCAATAACTCTGTTTATCATCGAAGGAATCATTCCGGATTCACAAATATCTTTGACTTTAAGAATTTTTGCGTTGTTAGTACCATTGTTCATCATCTTCACTCACCGCTCCAACATCACACGGATACGGGAAGGCACGGAAAATCGATTTGAAAAGGCTCGGGTATTTAAGAAAAAGGGATAGATAGTCGAAAGTCAGAAAGTCAGAAAGTCAGAAAGTCAGAATAACAGCCCACGACTTAAAGTCTTTCTTATTTATTATACTATTTTCACCCACTCCGCGCGTTATGTGTCTTCGCGAGCAACGCGCGGCGATCTCTGAAGCCTACCATAATTTTGGAGATTGCTACGTCCAAAGGTACTGGCAATGACAACTCTACCAGGCAGATGGAACTGAAAAGGGTATTATACCGTATTCAACGATTGATCAGGAGACAATAAAACTCGATCTCGCTATTTTCCCCAGAAGGCTTTCATTTTTTTCTTGATGGCTTCGATCTTTTTAATATCAGCCCGAGCTCGATCACTAAAATATCCATTAGGCTCAATTTTAACAGCCTGATAATAATCCTCCAACGCTGCATCAAAATCATTGCGGTCATTCTTGTAGCGAGCTTGACCCATTAGAAAATGTGGTAATCCAGATGAGGGATCATAATTAGCTGCTTTGTTATAGTCAAGAATGGCATCCCAGAGTCCTTTGTGAGCCCCGCGATCGTATTTTTTTTTACCTGCCAAAATGTTAGCACAAAATTTATCCTTTTGGGAATCAGGTGCCAACCAGGCAATCTGTTCAGCTGCTTTTCGGGCAGCTTTCCAATCATTACGACCCATGACCATTAAGGCACGATCGTACCAAAGGTCAGTGGCGAGCGAACGCAAAGAATCCGCTGCATAGCCTACTTCCAGGGCTGATTTGTAATATTTGGCTGCCGTCACTCGTTTTCCCGATTTGAAAGCACTCTCATAAGCCAAACGATAAACTTTGGCATTGGCTTGATCTGCTTCAATGATTGTCTCATAATGTTTAAGAGCACCGGAGTAATCCCCTGCGGCAAACAGTTCTACACCCGGCTTGATATTGGGACCCAGTAACACGGCACAACTCCCCAGAACCAGCAGTATTACCAGTGTAAAAATGAATGAATATTTAGTGTGTGGATGCATGAATACTCCAAATTAATTATTTACAAAAAGCGAGGATCAAATCCTCGCTTTTTAAACATCATAATGAACATAATTTTATTTAATACCAGGTAAGACGCCCCATAAAAGTTGAGACACCCATTTTTTCTTCATAAAGAGAAATGACATCACTAGCATCAGCTGTGGCAGCAATGGAAACTTCATCCTTGTACTGTACTTTCACCACAACACTTACTTGATCAACCCTTGTGTTGGTTTTCTTGATCGCTGCACCACTGGCTGCAAAAGATACCAATAAAGCTTCATCAAAGCGATTCCGACCCGATTTCACGATCACTAATAATTGAAGAATGGTTTGTCCATTTTCCTGATAGGTCTTTATCTGAAAATCAGCATAGTCAACCTGATAACGATAACTCTTGAAGATCTTTTGCGCTTCTTGATACATGGCGGCACTGCCTTGGCCATAGCCAAATGAAGATATGAGAATTAAACTAAGTATGATTAAGATCAGTCTCTTGAGATTCACAGATATTTCCTCCAATTCAGTCAAATATTTCGATTGGGCAATATACGTTTTGCCTGAGCCGAATCAAGCGATATGGTTTAGGAGTTCCGTCTTCGTTCCTACAGAACTACGCCGCGACAGGTTGGAGGTTGGGAGGTTTTGGATGTTTGGGGGTTGGGGGGTTGGTAGAGACAAGGCATGCCTTGTCTTTACCACCAAACCTGAACAGCATTATCTTCAGATTCAATAATTAGACATCTCTCACCAGTTCTAGATCGGGTACATCAGGGAGTTACGCGTTCACCTGCAATCACCACATTCCTAACGTGATCGACACCATAGAAATAGGGTAGTTGACGATAATTATCCAGATCCCAGATCACAGCATCAGCTTGATAACCGGACTGTATCGCGCCCCGTGATCCTGAGATACCCAGTGATCTTGCGGCGCCATAGGTGGCTGCCTGGAGGGCTTCAAGAGGCGTCAGATGCAAGTAAATCACTGCCAGGGTCATGATGAAAGGCATGGAGAGACTCATGTTACTACCAGGATTGAAATCCGTAGCCAAAGCCAGTACTACACCGGAATCCAACATCTTCCTGGCAGGTGCCCAGGTGTTGCTCCCCAAAAAGAAAGTAGTTCCCGGTAAAAGGGTAGCCACTGTACCCGAATTAGCCAGTGCTTTGATCCCTTCATCTGAGATGGCCATAAGATGATCGGCTGAAAGTGCGCCCATCTGGGCAGCCAACTCAGCACCGCCAGTGGAAACAAACTCATCCGCGTGAAATCTCAAAAGCATTCCAGACTTTTGAGCCGCCTCCAGAATCTGCTGAGTTTCGCTGGTGGTATAGACTCCCTCTTCGCAGAAAACATCACAAAAGTCTGCCAGGCCCTCTGCAGCTACCTGGGGAATCATCTCATCAATGATCAATCTGATATAGCTCTTACGATCTTGGCGGTATTCATCAGGTATTTCGTGAGCTCCCAATAAAGTGGAAAAGGTCTGAATGGACGATTCTTTAGAAGCAGTGCGGATGGCACGCAAAGATTTTATTTCAGCCTCTGTTGAGAGTCCATAACCGCTCTTGCACTCGACAGTAGTGGTTCCATGCGCCAACATCAGATCGAGTCTCTGCTTTACACATCCAGTCAGTTCAGATTCAGAGATATCACGTAGTTTTCGAACCGAGTTACGAATTCCACCACCTGCTTCAGCAATTTCCTGGTAGCTTTTCCCCTGGGAGCGCATCTCGAATTCCAACTCACGGGTGGCGGCGAAAGCTGGGTGTGTATGAGGGTCGATCAGTCCAGGTGTAACCAATTTATTTTTTGCATCCAAAAAATCAGGATCAGTGTAAGACTTCGAACGGTATTCTACAAAGCAGTCGCCCTCTATGAGCCAGGTTCCGCCCTCCCCCACTTCCATTTTTTTCGTAGCAGGGTTCCATGAAGCCCATTGGCCAATATTGGTGATGCCTTTGATACGTTTGGAATTCATGGTCAAATCCTTAGATACTATCCATTGATCATGGGCAATTTCACATCACGCTCATCGGCTATTTCAATAGCCAACTCGTATCCAGCATCAGCATGCCGGGCAATACCCATTCCGGGGTCAGTGGTCAGCACACGTTGTAAACGTTCATCCATTTCCTTTGAGCCATCAGCTACTATAACCATCCCGGCATGAATTGCATAACCCATACCGACTCCGCCTCCGTGATGCACTGAAATCCAACTGGCACCGCCAACTGCGTTCACCAACGCATTGAGGATAGGCCAGTCGGCCACTGCATCAGAGCCATCTTTCATGGCTTCGGTCTCACGGTTGGGTGAAGCGACTGATCCGGAATCAAGATGATCACGTCCAATCACCAGGGGTGCTGATATCTCGCCTTTGCGTACCAATTCATTCATGGCCAACCCCAGCTTGGCTCTTTCACCGTATCCTAACCAACAGATTCGGCTGGGTAGCCCTTGAAATTCAACCTGATCATGAGCTAAATTGATCCAGCGAATCAACGCTTCATCTTCAGGAAACAGCTCTTTTACCAGCTCATCGGTTCTATAGATATCCTGGGGATCGCCTGAAAGAGCAACCCAACGAAAAGGACCTTTGCCTTCACAAAAAAGTGGGCGGATATACTCTGGAACAAATCCTTTAAAATCGAAAGCATTCTGTACGCCAGCTTTTTTAGCTTGAGCCCGTATATTATTACCATAATCAAAAACGATGGAGCCAGCTTTTTGAAAAGCCAGCATGGCTTCAACATGACGCGCCATAGACTGATAACTCAGCTTGATGTACTTATCAGGATCAGATTCTCGTAGAGCATTCGCCTCATCAAAACTGATACCGTGAGGGTAATACCCGCGTAATTCATCATGAGCAGAAGTTTGATCAGTGACCACCTCGGGTATAAATCCGCGTGAGATCAGTTCAGGGAGAATATCTGCTGCATTTCCTTCCAAACCGACACTTAGTGCCTGCCCATCAGTTCTAGCCGTTTTGATCCACTTCAGAGCTTCAGCAAGATTTTTGGTCGAGCGATCCAGATATCGGGTTTCCAATCGACGCTGAATGCGACTTGGATCGATCTCGATGACCAGCGCGATCCCATTATTCATGGTCACAGCCAGAGGTTGGGCACCGCCCATTCCACCAAGACCAGCAGTTACAACAACCTTGCTGCGCAAATCACTCCAACCATGCTGTTTTGCCAGGGATGCAAGGGTTTCGTAGGTACCTTGCAGGATACCCTGGGTACCAATATAGATCCAACTGCCTGCGGTCATTTGACCGTACATCATCAAACCTTTTTTGTCTAGTTCATTGAAGTGTTCCCAGTTTGCCCAGTTGGGAACCAGCATCGAGTTGCTGATGAGAACACGTGGGGCTTGTTCGTGGGTTTTGAACACGGCCACCGGTTTACCGGATTGAATCATCAAGGTTTCATCATTCTCCAGATCTTTCAAGGATCTTAGAATGGCATCAAAGGCTTCCCAGTTCCGAGCAGCTTTGCCGTAACCACCATAGACGATCAACTCGTCTGGATTTTCAGCAACATCAGGACTCAGGTTATGTTGTATCATGCGATAAGCAGCTTCCTGATGCCAACCTTTACAATGCAATTTGGTACCTGTAGGCGGTGTAATGATGCGCTTCATATTGCCTCCTGTTTTTTTGTGGCGGAGATTAG
>JAYEKW010000072.1:0-15981 GCA_034716895.1 Candidatus Neomarinimicrobiota bacterium | reverse complement strand
CTCAGGTTATGTTGTATCATGCGATAAGCAGCTTCCTGATGCCAACCTTTACAATGCAATTTGGTACCTGTAGGCGGTGTAATGATGCGCTTCATATTGCCTCCTGTTTTTTTGTGGCGGAGATTAGCCGTATGATTCCGTTGAAATATTAATTTGCGTTACCCTTCGAGGATCTCAGGGAAACAAATCTAAAGCGTGTCTTGCTGAGGCTCTCGAAGCATTTTAAATACGATTAATCTCCGTCTTTTCAATAATTACTCAAGCTACGATGAATCTGATCAAAATAACGTGGATCTTTTTCATAAGTGTCATAGGAAAAGATGACCAAATTCTTAAAGCCTGCCGTTCTGGCAAGTCCAATTTTGGTGCTGGATGTAAAGCTATTCTGATTATAGGTAGCAATACCCATAAATATTTGCCTGCTTGAGATTCCGGTATTGTTCATAGCTATCATACTGTGTTTAAAATCTCTGTCAGATTTGGCGTAGTTCATGGGAACTACAAAATCCATACTTCCATTTTTAAGCCATGTGGACCAATCCTGAAAAAATCGCGTTTTGGCAATATTTGGATTTGGCTTCACGGCCGCCGACAATTTAACTTCAGGACGAATATGCTGAATACTTTTATGAATACGACCAATAAAAAGAGTTAGTTCAGAACGACGGAATTCATTCCAGTAGAGCCAGTACTTTTCTTTGTCTTCCGGATTAAGGCGATACCAGTATGATCCCTTTCCATTTCCCAGGGTAATGGGATCCACATTATACTGCATGAGGAATTTTTTTCGTCCGGCTCTGTTATAGCCATAATCTCTATCCTGAAAACGGACGTAATCCAAATGAATTCCATCTACCTGATAGTTTTGAACGATCTCGTTTATAACCTGGAGTAAATGTCCATTCACCTCATCATTCAGTGGTGACAGATAGACTCCTTCGCGACCATTCCGGCCATTCTGAGCGATAAATTCCAAATCACTCTTGCCCTGACCGTTTATTTCAACCCATTCTGGATGTCGCTTAACGATGTGGCTCGGATCTGCTGGTAGTTTTCGGGCAGACCAGGACAGATACATATTGACCCAGGCATGCACCCTTATATTCTGGGCATGTGCGCGAGGTATGATATCCTTCAGTGGATCATACGTTCCCGAGGGTAAAAGTGTTGAGCGTGGTACGATCTTACTATCATAGTAGGCATCTGCCCGTCCTCTAACCTGAATAAATAGGTCGGTATAACCGTTCGCACTGGCAAATTCAACCAGCTTTCTCACTTTATGGGGCGAGGTAATGGAATGGCGAACCACCCATATTCCCTGAACTGGTGCAGCCAGGAGTAACTGGGGTAAACTTAGCAGAATTAAAAAGGCAGGGATAATCCCTGCCTTTAGATATCTCAGATTCATCAAATTCTCAAAGTAGAATTAAATGATCAGGATTTGTCCGTTTGGGGATCAGACTCTTCTGGTTCTTCAGCAGGAGAATCAGCCATTTCAACCTCAGCAGTACTTGCTTCAGTTTCTACTACAACGGCTTCTTCAACAGGCTCTACAGAAGTTTCTTCCACCACTTCTTTTTTGGGTGTCTTTTTCACTTTTTCTTTTGCAGCAGTTTTGGATGCCCCACCTGAGGGATCAAAATCCACTAAAGAAAGAAGTGAAACATGAGCAGCATCATTCTTACGCTGTCCCAATTTGATGATTCGAGTGTAGCCGCCATTTCGATCGGCGTACTGCGGTGCGATCTCATCGAACAGGATATTGACTACATCTTTTTGAGGAATCACTTTCAACACGAGCCGGCGAGAGTGGAGATCACCCTTTTTTGCTTTCGTGATCAAGGATTCAGCAAGCCGACGAGCTTCAAGAGCCTTGGGATGTGTGGTTCGAATCTGCTTATGCAGGAACAGGTTCGCCGCCATATTGGCCAACATGGCCTTACGGTGGCTGGCCGTCCGGCCTAGTTTTCTACCATCTTTTCTATGTCGCATACTATAAAACCAGCCTATTCTTCAGAAATGTATTTATCGATTTCCATTCCAAAATGCAAGCCAAGCTCAGCGAGTTTTTCATTAAGCTCAGTTAGAGATTTTCGCCCAAAGTTCTTATAGCGGAGCATCTCTTGTTCTTCCTTGCTGACCAGATCAGAAATGTTCTTGATCTCAGCAGCCTGGAGACAATTATAGGAACGAACGGATAATTCAAGTTCATCAATACTACGTTTCAACTCATTGCGAATACGCAGTACTTCTTCGTCGATCTCTGATTCTGGCTCAGTGATCAACTTGATATCTTCAGTGACGAAAATGCGTACATGATCTATGAGCATTTTGGCAGCATAGTTTACTGCTTCTTGTGGAGCAATACTACCATCAGTTTTTACTGCTAGATCCAGCATCTCAAGATCTTCATCTTCTGTTCCCTGAAGCTGTTCAACTTCAAAAGTTGCCTTAACAATAGGGGAAAAGATGCTATCAATAAAAATTGTACCGATGGGATAATCCGGTAATTTATTCTGATCTGCAGGAACGTACCCACGACCACGCTGGATCCTTAATTCAACATTAAGTTCAGCTTCATCATTCAAAGTAGCGATATGATGGTCAGGGTTCAGGATCTCAAATTGATCCTCACCATTATTTATATCAGCTGCTGTGAAGATATGGGGTCCCTTGAGGGTGATCTGTACTTTGTCTGGATTAGAATCCAACAATTTAAAACGCACGCCCTTAAGGTTCAGAATAATATCTGTTACATCTTCTTTAACACCTTTAATGGTGGCAAACTCGTGGAGCACATTTTCCATGCGAACACTGGTTATGGCAGCTCCGGGCATTGATGACAGAAGAACACGACGTAAACTGTTACCGATGGTAACTCCGTATCCTCTCTCAAGTGGACCCACAACGAAATTCTGTTGATCAGCACTACCACCATCTTTGATCTTAAATGATGTAGGTATGTGAAAGTTAGGCATATTATCCTTTCTCCACTTTTACTTGGAGTACAACTCTACAACGAGCTGTTCATTGTATTCATCATGAATCTGGTCACGAGCAGGGGCTTCAACATAGATACCTTCCATGTTAGCCTTGTCCAGTTTCAGCCAGGGAAAACTACCTTCACCCTGAACCCGACGCATTGCATCATGGATAAACTCTAGCTTTTTGCTTTTTTCACGAACTTTGATCATATCACCGGGTTTCATCTGAAAACTGGGAATATTGACCTTTTTATTGTTCACAAGAAAATGACCATGATTTACAAGCTGACGAGCTTGCCGACGAGTTCTGGCAAAGCCTAGGCGATACACTGTATTGTCCAGGCGACTTTCCAGCATGACTACCAGATTGTGACCAGTAATACCTTTTTTCAAATTGGCTTTCTTGAAATAGGTACGAAATTGTTTTTCAAGAACACCATAAAGGTATTTCATTTTTTGTTTTTCTTTAAGCTGCAAACCATACTCTGAAGGTCTGCGGCGATATGAAGGACCGTGTTGTCCCGGGGGATAATTCTTGGTCGGGGAGGCAAACTTCGGAGACTCGAAAGCCTGGAAACCTAACCGACGGCAAATCTTGCCACGGGGGCCATTAAAACGTGCCATATCTTATAATTCCTTAAACGCGACGTTTCTTAGACGGACGGCACCCATTATGAGGAATGGGTGTGATGTCTTTAATTGCTGTAATTTCAAGACCCAAAGCAGCAATTGAGCGAATCGCTGATTCACGACCACCACCTGGACCTTTTACCCGAATCTCAGCCTGCTGTAATCCGGCATCCATCGCTTCCTTAGCAACCTTTTCGGCAGCTAGTGAGGCAGCAAATGGAGTATTCTTACGAGAGCCTTTAAATCCGGCTACACCGGAACTGGCCCATGCGATCACGTTTCCGTTACGATCGGTGATACTGATGATTGTATTATTAAAGCTAGCCTTAATATGGACAATGCCCTCGGGCTCTACTTTAAGTTTTCTCTTTTTTCGGGATTTAGCTTGAGCTTTAGCCACTTAACTATCTCCTACTTCTTCTTGATACCGACATTACGTTTACGGCCTTTTCTGGTACGAGCATTATTCTTAGTATTCTGCCCGCGAACCGGTAAACCACGACGATGTCTCAATCCACGATAACAGCCAATATCCATGAGACGTTTGATATTCATCTGGGTCTCATTTCTCAAGGCACCTTCGACCTGGTATTCTTTGGTAATTACCTCACGAAGATCTCTAACTTGATTTTCAGTGAGCTCTTGTACTCTAAGTTCCGGGTCAACACCTGCCTTCTCACATATTTCACCGGCAAAATGATAACCGATACCATAAATGTAAGTCAGTCCATATTGGAGCTGTTTGTTTCTTGGTAAGTCAACACCTGCTATACGTGCCAAGTGATTACTCCTTAACCTTGTCTTTGCTTATGTTTAGGATTTTCGCAAATAACTAACACCTTGCCCTTGCGGCGAACCACTTTGCACTTATCACAAATTGGTTTTACTGATGCTCTTACTTTCATTGATCTACGTCCTATTTAGTTATTTGTAGCGGTAGGTGATCCTGCCACGAGAAAGATCGTAGGGTGACAATTCCACCGTAACCTTATCTCCTGGTAGTATCTTGATATAATGCATTCGCATTTTACCTGAAATGTGTGCAAGAACCTCATGACCATTTTCGAGTTTCACGCGAAATGAGGCATTTGGAAGATTCTCCATAATATTCCCATCTGCTACGATCATTTTCTCTTTTGCCATACGATCCTTACCTAATCAAATACCGTTGTTTCAATTGTGCTCAGCACAACCGGACCATTTGCAGTTATTGCAATGGTATGTTCAAAGTGGGCCGAATATTTCCCATCTCGAGTCCTGATCGCCCATCCATCTTCACCGGTGTAAATCTCTTTAACACCGGCATTTATCATCGGTTCAATGGCGAGACACATACCTTCCTTCAATTCAACTCCGCTCCCGGCTATACCATAATTTGGCACTTGGGGATCTTCGTGTAATTGTCGGCCAATACCATGTCCAACCAATTCGCGGACAACACTATAACCATGTGATTCACAGAATGATTGTATTGCGTGTCCGATGTCACCAAGATGGTTTCCCGGAATACACTGCCCAATGCCGCGGTGCAGGGAATCCCTTGTTACGTCAAGAAGTTTTTGATCCTCCTCTGAGATCGCACCAACTGCAAAAGTTATTGCATGATCTCCGTAATACCCATCTACAATGGCACCACAATCAACCCCAATGATATCACCTTCGTTGAGCACCGTGTTATCTGGAATGCCGTGCACAACCATATCGTTTGGTGAAAGACAAAGGGTAGCCGGAAAGTCATACAGACCCTTAAAGCCTGGTAGTGCTCCCTGACTCAGAATGTAATTCTCTGCAACCGCGTCCAGCGCTTGCAGTGTCACCCCAGGTCGAACATTTTCTTCAACCTTCAGCAGGGCTTCATGTACGATTTTGGCAGCACGCCGAATTGTACGAATTTCTTCTGTTGATTTGTACCGAATCATATCAAAAAACGCAGTCTAAATAGACTACATCCGCCTACGACCACGCAACTTGCCGGATTTCATAAATCCGTCATAGTGACGCATCAGCAGATGTGATTCTACTTGCTGCAGTGTATCCAATGCTACACCAACCATGATCAACAGGCTGGTTCCCCCAAAAAAACTGGCTACATCATAATCAACATTTAAAAAATTGACAATAATCGATGGAAAAACTGCGATCAAAGCCAAAGCTATTGCTCCAGGTAAAGTAACCCTGGTGAGAATATTATCGATAAACTCAGCAGTTCTTTTCCCAGGACGAATCCCCGGTATGAAACCACCTTGCTTTTTCATATTGTCAGCAACTTCAACCGGATTAAAAGCAATCGCGGTGTAGAAATAGGTAAAAAATACAATGAAGAGTCCAAATACGGTTAGATAAAAGGGGTGGTTATAGTCGAACAACCTCAACATCGTACCAACCCAGGCACTTTCCGAGAAATATGTACCAATCATACCTGGAAGCATCAGGATGGCCTGAGCAAAGATGATCGGCATTACACCAGCAGTATTGATTCTCAAAGGAATGTGAGTAGATTGGCCACCATATACCTTACGGCCAACAACCCGCTTCGCATATTGTACGGGAATCTTACGAGTCCCCTGGGTCAGCATGATGACGGCTGCAACAACAGCGATCAAAATACCGATAAGGAGTATTTCGGTAAATATTGTATGAACTTCATTCTGTACGTAATGGATCTCTTTAAAGATCACCTGAGGCAAGCGAACCAAAATACCAATCATGATGATCAACGATATTCCGTTGCCAATACCGCGTTCGGTGATTTGTTCACCCAACCACATCAAAAAGATAGTACCAGTAACCAGGGTAATGACTGTTAAAGCCATAAAACCAGCCCCGCCATCAGGGACAACCTTGGCACTGGCTCCACCCACAGAGGCTTCCATACTGCTTAGGAATATACCAATACCCCACGCCTGCATGGTGGCGATCAAAACGGTAGCATATCTGGTTAACTGCGTGATCTTTTTCCGACCTTCTTCACCTTCCTTCTGCAGCTTCTGGAAATATGGAATAACAGACCCAAGTAACTGCAATATGATTGATGCGGAGATATAGGGCATAATGCCAATGGCGAAGACGGTGGCTTTTTTAAAGTTCCCGCCTGCGAAAAGATCAAATAAGCCTAGAAATCCTTGCATCCCCTGCTGCAAATTGTCGATGGCCGCACTGAGTACGTTAACATCAACACCTGGCAGCGGTACATGACTTCCGAGTCGAAATACAGCGATCATCCCTAAGGTAAAGAGAATTCTATTCTTTAATTCTGGAATTCGGAAAATGGTTCTGATTTTTTCAATCATCGACGCGTTACCTTTCCTCCGGCAGCAGTAATCTTCTCTTCAGCAGACTTGCTGAAAGCATCTGCTGTGATCTCCACAGCACGATCGATCTCACCATCGCCCAGTACTTTGATCAAATTTCCGGCTTTATTAATCAGACCGGCTTCAACCAGGACGGTTGCATCAATGGTAGCGGTTTCAATTCTGGCAAGATCCCGCAAATTCAGAATCTCATATTCCTTACGAAAATGGTTGGTGAAACCACGTTTTGGTAATCTTCTATGCAGAGGCATCTGACCACCCTCAAAGAGACCGGCACTTTTAGATCCAGTTCTGGAACCATAACCTTTTTCGCCACGACCGGCATTACGACCCCAACCAGAGGCATTGCCACGGCCAATCCGTTTCCGTTTTTTGGTTGAACCGGCAGCTGGGTTCAAATCACCTAATTTCATTTATACTTTCTCCACTGTTACCAAGTGTTTCACTTTGAAGATCATCCCCTGGATAACAGGATTGTCCTCATGAACAACACTATGGTCGATACGCTTTAAACCAAGCGCTTCAACAGTTCGTTTTAATTTTTCTTTTTGTCCGATAAGCCCTTTGATCTGGGTTACCCTGACCTGCTCGACTTTTTTCTTGGCACTCATTTTAGTTAAATAACTCCTGAATGGAAATTCCACGTTTGTGGGCGATCTCAGTAGCATCATTCAGCTGTGAAAGCCCTTCCATAGTCGCCTTGATAACATTATGAGGGTTACGAGTTCCCAGAATCTTAGCCAGAACATCAGTAATACCAACCTGTTCCATAATGGCACGGATAGCACCACCAGCAATGATCCCAGTACCAGGAGATGCTGGTTTCAGCATAACCCGACCAGCGCCATATTTACCAATGACAGCATGAGGAAGTGTTCCATTCACAATGGGAACTTTGACAACGCTCTTTTTGGCGTTCTCTTTACCCTTATTGACAGAACTCATGACTTCGTTGGCTTTTCCCAAACCAACACCAACGTGACCATTCCCATCACCTACAACAACAATTGCATTGAAGCTAAACCGACGACCACCTTTCACAACCTTAGCAACCCGGTTGATCTTGACGACCTTTTCCTCTTTAAACTCGATCTCGCTGGGATTAATTGATCGTTTCATTAGCACTCCAATCCTTCGGCTCTTACCGACTCAGCCAACGCTTTGACACGGCCGTGGTATTTAAACCCATTACGGTCAAATACGACCTTTTTAATACCAGCTGCTTTGGCTTTTTCAGCAATACTTTTACCGAGCGCCATACTTGCGTCAGTTTTATTACTCTCTTTTTTCAGTTGTCCTTTAACAGCTTCCTGAAGATCTGTACTTCCAAAGAGTACACGATTCTCGAGATCGTTAACAACCTGAGCATAAATATGACGATTGCTGCGGAATACAACCAAACGGGGTACCTCTGCTGTCCCCGATAAACGGGCGCGCAGAGCTTTTTTCTTTTTCAGCCTTTTAAGTTCTTTTGCTGATTTAGGATACTTCACAGCTTAAATCCTTTATTTTCCAACAGTTTTTCCGGCTTTACGTCTCACGTATTCGTCTTTATAGCGAATACCCTTACCCTTAAAGGGCTCAGGTGGACGTACTGAACGAATCTTAGCAGAGATCTGACCGACCATATACTTGCTATAGCCTCTCACGGTGAAATTGGTGTTACCCTTTTTCACATCATAGTTAATGCCATCAACTGCACCAATAAATACAGGATGAGAAAAACCAACGTTCAGGAGCAGACCACCCTGCTGAGGTAATACAGTGAAACCGGTACCTATCACTTCCATTTCACGCGAGAAGCCTGTAGATACACCTGTAACTAAATTATTAATCAATGCGCGCGTTAGTCCGTGGACGGCACGAGCATCTTTTTCATCAGAATTTCGAGTAACGATTATCTCATTCTCGACTTGTTCCACCTTGACCAGAGGAAGAGTTTCAACAAGATCAGCACCTTTGGGGCCTTTAGCCTCAATATAATCGGCGTGAACTTTTACCTCTACTCCTGCGGGGATCGCAACTGGCATTTTTCCAATTCTTGACACGATTAACCTCTACCACACATGACACAAGACTTCGCCACCAACACGCTCGCGCTTCGCTTGCTTGTCAGTGATCACGCCGCGACTGGTAGTGAGAATAGCGATCCCCAAACCATTACGAACGCGAGGCAGATTATCAGCAGGTACATAATGACGACGACCAGGACGACTGATACGGGTCAAACCAGTGATAACCGGCGAGCCTTTGGTTGTATATTTCAAATAAACTCGTAATACATTCTGCTTATCATCTTCGACGATAACAAAATCTTTGATATATCCTTCCAACTTAAGTAACAATGCCATGCGAAGCTTGAGGTTGGAACTTGGAATATCGGTCCAACGGTGTCCAGCTTGCTGGGCATTACGAATGCGGGTTAGGAAATCAGAGATTGGATCATTCATTGACATATTGAATGGTCTCCTTACCAACTGGCCTTAACAATGCCAGGGATTTCACCTTTAAGTGCCAACTCACGAAAACAGATTCTACATAGACCGAACTTGCGTAGATAACCACGGGGTCTTCCACACACCCGGCAACGATTGTAGCCTCTCACCTTAAACTTAGGTGTCCGTTTTGCTTTGGCGATCAGGGATTTTTTAGCCATAATTCAAACTGCTCCTATACCTGCTTGCGTCTGAAGGGGGTACCCAGAGCTGATAATAGCTCAAAAGCTTCTTCATCTGTATTTGCAGAGGTAGTGATACTGATATCCATCCCGTTCACACCTTCGATCTTATCATAATCGATTTCCGGGAAGATAATTTGTTCCTTGATACCGAGACTGTAGTTCCCACGACCATCAAATGACCTGTTGGGAACCCCATTGAAGTCACGCACACGGGGCAAAGCAATTGCGATCAAACGATCAAGAAACTCCCACATGTTCTTACCATGCAGGGTCACACGAGCGCCCACCGGATCTCCAGCGCGCAGCTTAAAGTTTGAAATTGCTTTTTTGGCTTTGGTAATAACTGCCTTTTGCCCAGAGATAGTGGTCAACTCATTGACTGCTGCTTCCAAGCGGCGAGGTTCTTCTTTCGCTTTTCCCAAACCCATATTGATGGTGATCTTCTTCACAGTAGGAACCTGCATCGTACTTGAATACTCAAACTTCTTCATGAGTACAGGAACAACTTCTGCGACATATTTTTCTTTTAATCTAGGTGTATAATCACTCATATCTACTCACACCTTATCGATCGATGATTTCGCCGGAAGCTTTTAAAAAGCGTACCTTGCGACCATCTTCCAAATGTTTATAGCCAACCTTTGCTGGTTTACCGTCCTGAAGCAATGCTACATTTGACATGTGCATGGCTGCTTCCTTTTCAATAATACCGGAGGGTGCATTTGCTGAAGTCTGGCGTTGATGCTTCTTGATAAAGTTAACGCCCTCAACCAACACTCGCTTAGTTTTCGGGAATACAGCCAAGACTTTTCCTGTCTTTCCTTTATCTGCACCAGCCAATACCACAACCTGATCGTTCTTCTTAATTTTCATATTCATATCCTCCTAGAGCACTTCTGGCGCCATAGAAACGATGCGCATATGTTTTTTCTCACGCAATTCACGGGCAACGGGACCGAAGATACGGGTTCCCCGTGGTTCACCCTGGGCGTTAAGCAATACAGCAGCATTTTCATCAAATCGAATATAGCTACCATCTTTGCGACGGATCTCTTTCTTGGTTCTTACAACTACGGCGGTGGAAATTTCACCTTTTTTAACCGTACTATTGGGAATGGCATGTTTTACTGTAACCATAATCAGATCACCTACAGAGGCGTATCGACGGCGACTGCCACCAAGAACCTTGAAACAGAGGACTTCCTTAGCACCTGTGTTATCAGCGACTGCGAGTCGTGTTTCTTGTTGTATCATTGTTCTATCTCACCTGCTATTTAGACTTCTAAAGCCTGCTTAACGGTCTCCAAGAGTCTCCAACGTTTGTCTTTGGAAATTGGACGACTCTCCATAATTTTCACCTCATCGCCGACCTTGGATACGTTCTTTTCATCATGAGCTTTAAAACTCTTACTCTTTTTGATGAACTTTCCGTAAAGTGGATGGCGCAAACGGCGACTTACTTTTACCACGATGGTTTTATCCATGGCATTGCTTGTGACAATCCCTTGGAGAACCTTACGTTTTCCGCGTTCACTCATACATCTAGCCCTTTATCTTCACGAATACCTAATTCTACTTCATGAAGTACGGTTTTTACCTGTGCAATTTCGCGACGCAATTCTCGCAGACGGGTAGGTCTTTCCAATTGCTGAAGCGCTTTCTGAAAACGAAGATTTGCCATCTCAGTCTCATTATCAGCGAGCTTGTTTTGCAAGGCTTCTACTGAAAGATCTTTTATATCAGAAGTCTTCATGTTCAACTCTCATGAATATCGCGCCTGGCGACGGTTTTAGTTTTAATGGGTAATTTATGTCCGGCCAGACGGAAGGCTTCTGTGGCTGTCGCAAGATCAATACCATCAACCTCAAACATAATTCGACCAGGCTTGACAACGGCCACCCAATATTCTGGTGAACCCTTTCCCTTGCCCATGCGAGTTTCAGCAGGTTTGATAGTGACGGGTTTCTGTGGAAATATACGAATCCACATGCGCCCTGACTTACGAACTTTTCGTACGATAGCAACGCGAGTAGCTTCTATCTGGCGGCTAGTGATCCAGCCTGCTTCTAGAGCTTTCAGTCCAAAGGTTCCGAATGATACTTCGTTCCCCCTGGCGGCGTTACCATGTTTTCTTCCGCGATGATGCCGACGGTATTTAACCTTTCTTGGCATTAACATGATCTAATCTCCCTTAACCGGCAATTCCGATAGCTTCCCCATTGCAGATCCAAACCTTAACGCCAATGACGCCATATGTGGTTTGAGCTTCTACCAGGGCGTAATCAATATCAGAACGCAGGGTATGCAGCGGTACACGACCTTCATGGAAGGTTTCTGTACGTGACATTTCAGCGCCACCCAAGCGACCGGAAACGGTCACTTTGATTCCTTCGGCACCCATACGCATGGTGGACTGGATCGCTTTTTTAGCCGCACGGCGGAAGGCGATCTTTTTCACCAGCTGATCAGCAATATTTCTGCCAACCAAACGAGCACTCAATTCAGGACGCTTGATTTCATTTACATTGATCTGTATCTCTCGAGCAGTAAGTCGGCGAATTTCTTCACGTAACCGATCGACTTCTTCACCTTTTCTACCGATCACGATACCGGGACGGGCAGTAGATATTGAGATAGTGATCTTTTTACTGGTACGATGAATATCGATTTTATCAACAGCGGCATGAGCGAGACGTTGATATATGTATTTCCGCAGCAGAATGTCTTCATTCAATTTATCTGCAAAATTCTTCTCGTCAAACCAGTTGGAACTCCAGGTTCTGTTAAAACCCAGACGGAAACCTACAGGATGTGTTTTTTGACCCAAAACGACTCCTCTATTCTTTCTCTGCGACCACGATGGTCAGGTGACTGGTACGCTTTCTAATGATAGTGGCCCGACCCATGGCACGTGCTCGAAAGCGACGCATTGTAGGACCTTCATCACAGAATGCTTCTTTGATAAACAGCTTGTCGGCATCAACCTCAGAACCTTCCCGGTTCACCGCATTTGCCACAGCACTACGCAGGGTTTTTTCAATGATCCTGGCAGCTTTTTTGGGGGTGAAATGCAATTTATTCATCGCATTCTCAACCTGCTTACCCCGTACCTCGTTCAATACCTGGCGAACTTTACGAGCTGACTGATGAATATGTCTAGCTTTAGCGACAGCATCCATAACTTACTTCTTTCTCGCTTTATCTGTGTGACCGCGATAAGTTCTTGTTGGTGAAAATTCTCCAAGCTTATGCCCCACCATATTCTCAGAGACATAAACAGGAATGAATTTTTTTCCATTATGTACGGCAAAGGTCAACCCGACAAAATCAGGAATGATCATGGAACGGCGTGACCAGGTTTTGATCACAACACGCTTCTTGCTTTCCTGAGCGGCCTCAGCTTTTGCCAGCAGTTTGGCCTCTATATAGGGCCCTTTTTTAATAGATCTTGGCATAATATATCAGACCTTATTTCTTCTTACGTCGAGCGACAATATACTTGTTTGACGCTTTATTCTTTTTGCGTGTCTTATAGCCCTTGGTTGGTTTTCCCCAGGGTGTCGTCGGGTGACGACCACCAGAAGAACGTCCTTCACCACCACCCATTGGGTGATCAACAGGATTCATGGCAACGCCCCGTACTTTGGGTCGGCGACCCATCCAACGTGCTCGGCCAGCTTTACCCAAAGAGATATTTTCATGCTCCTTGTTTCCAACTTCGCCAAGAGTTGCCCGACAGCGCTTGTGGATCATCCGCATTTCGCCACTGGGCAGCTTGAGAGTTACATAATCACCCTCTTTTGCCATGATCTGTGCACCAGCACCGGCAGATCTGGAAATCTGACCACCCTTACCTGGCTTCATCTCGATATTGTGAACGATAGAACCAGCAGGGATATTCTGCAGTGACAAGGTATTTCCAACCTTAATAGGCGCGGATTCACTTGAGATTATCTGAGTCCCAACCACTAATCTATGAGGAGCTAGAATATAGCGTTTCTCACCATCAGCATAGATCAGTAATGCAATATTGGCAGATCGATTGGGATCATATTCGATTGAGTCAACCCGTGCAGGTATATCAACCTTGTCACGCTTGAAATCAATAATACGATAATGTCTACGATGACCACCACCTCGACGACGAGAAGTAATGCGACCTTTATTATTACGGCCACCCGTCTTTTTTAATGGTGCCAGTAGACTTTTTTCAGGATTAGTCCTGGTGATTTCCTCAAAGGATGACATTGTTTTAAAACGCTGTCCAGGAGTGATCGGTTTATATGTTTTTACAGCCATTCTGAACCTCTCTACGCCTGTTCATCACGGAAAAAGTCAATTGCTTCGCCTTCGCGGAGGGTAACTATTGCCTTCTTCCAGGAGGCCCGAGGACCCTCTGTCCGAATGACACGACCACCACTACGCATAGTAGAGCGCTTGACCTTGCCGTTCATATTCATAGTAGCAACCTTATCAACCCTGACGCTAAAGCGAGTCTCAACAGCACGCTTGATATCAATCTTATTGGCTGACTTAAGAACCTTGAAGGCGTATTTGCGTTCAGCTTCCTGATAGGCCGCACTTTTCTCAGAGAGAATCGGTTCAATGATAATTTTATTACTCATAACCATCGCTCCTATTCAGCCAACTGTGCATTAAGAATTTCGACTGAAGCTTTATCCATAAGAATTGCTTCATTATCTATCAGATCATAAGCAGACACATAGCGCGTCTCTATGATGGCAACATTCTTAAGATTGCGGCCACCCAGCATAAAAGTCTCATCAAAATCGGATATCAAGATCAGCAACTTCTTGTCAGAAAGTTTCATGGTGTCCAGAAAAGCGACAATATCCTTGGTTCTGGGTTTGTCAAATTTGAATGAATCAACCACAAAAATAGATTCTGATTTGGTCTTATCTGAAAGAACACTACGGCGCGCAAGACGTCTAACCTTCTTGGGCAAATCCATGTTATAGGTTTTTGGAGAAATGGCGAAAGTATGACCACCACCAACCCAAATCGGTGAACGGGTTGATCCAGCACGAGCGCCACCACGACCCTTTTGATTAAAGGGTTTTTTACCGCCTCCACGAACCTCTGCACGACTTTTAGTCTTCACAGATCCCTGGCGCAAATTGTTTAATTCAGCCTTAACAGCCAAATAAACAACATGCTCATTGGGCTCGATCCCGAATACGGAATCAGCGACATCAACCTTTTTCTGGGTTGCTTTTCCATCAGATGAATACAGTTTTAATTTCATGATCAACCCCGATCCAGCAGCTCAACAAAGCCGTTGTTTGGTCCGGGAACTGCACCCTTAACCATTACGATATGATTGTCAACATCAATTGCAACAACCTCTAAATTACGAACACTGGCTCTTTTCCCGCCGTAACGTCCAGGCATTTTCTTTCCCAGCCACACGCGACTTGGATCTGAACTGGCACCAATGGAACCACCAGCACGCAGCTGATCTGATTTTCCATGGGAGGCACGACCACCATGAAAGTTATGGCGCTTCATTACACCAGCGAAACCACGACCCTTGCTTGTCCCGGATACAGTGACCCGGTCACCTACTGTAAACATATCTACATCTACAGCATCGCCTTCTTTTTTATCCCCAACTTCCAAATCGCGGAATTCATGAACAAAATACTTAGGGCTTGCGCCAGCTTTTTTGAAGTGACCAAGTTGAGCCTTGGTTGTGCGTGATTCTTTTTTGTCTTTATAACCAAGCTGAACTGATGAATATCCATCAGTCTTTTCAGTCTTGATCTGAGTAATAACACATGGTCCTCCCTGAATAACGGTGACAGGTACAACCCGTCCGTCATCCAGCCAGAACTGTGTCATTCCCAGTTTCTGTCCAATTAAACCTCTCATGTTACACCTTAATCTCAATGTCAACACCAGCGGGTAAATCCAACTTCATCAAGGCATCAACTGTCTTTGCAGACGAGTTGTGTATATCGACCAAACGCTTATGAATCTTTGTCTGAAACTGTTCACGTGATTTTTTATTCACGTGGGGGGACCGCAGTACCGTCACGATAGAACGCTTCGTGGGCAGCGGAATCGGCCCCGCAATAACAGCCCCAGTGGACTTAGCGGTTTGAACGATTCTTGCCGTGGATTTATCCAGCAGATTATGATCATATGCCTTGAGACTGATTCTTATTGTCTGTGACGGCATTCTGGATTCCTCTTATTAGCTTAAGTTACGTTGTTTATTATTATTCAATGATCTCAGTAACAACACCAGCACCAACAGTATGGCCACCTTCGCGAATAGCGAAACGCAGCTCCTGCTCCATGGCGATGGGCTGTATCAACTCGATCGTTAAGTTTACATTATCTCCAGGCATGA
>JAYEKW010000071.1 GCA_034716895.1 Candidatus Neomarinimicrobiota bacterium | reverse complement strand
AATCCGGGTTCGTAAATAGGAATCTCACCCTGATTCAACAACTCGATCTTAGTCTGATCAATATCGGTACAAATTACCTCATTCCCAAAATCAGCCAGACCAGCGCCGCTAACCAAACCAACATAACCTGTACCAATAACACAAATATTTCTCATGAAATCCTCAAAATATTACAATTCCAAAAAAGCGCAGGAATATAGACGACAAGCCAATCGACCCAAAGTTAAATTCATCTATAACAGACCGTTCCGACGGCGCAGGATCCACTCCACTACAAGCAAGGTGACCAGCATCACAAACAATCCTGGTGATCTTACACCCTTTAAGGTATTTGCGGAATGCTGAGGGTAATAACTCACTGGAATTGCCGGCAGTTTATCCTGTTCCAAATGGATCACCCTGCCCCCACTTCGCCTTGCCAGTCGTTCAAGAAAGACTTCATCAACACCTTCACTTTGATCTTCCACATTAAAGGCCGCCAGTTGGATGGTACTCGTATCACGGCCCCAGAGTTCCCCAAATCGATAGGCTTCAGCAATGACCATGGTTTCACCAGGATATTTTGCCATGAGACCAGTACGGTACTCTCCGGCAGGATCCTGTGTTAGATCCAGCTCTTCCAGATCACCCTGTCCGTCTTGCTGCCAGACGCGCACTTCAGCATTCTGGATCGCTCGACCATCAATATCACTCACAGACACACCGATCTCGACATAGTCACCTGTATTGGCTGTTTTTACCGGTACATCCAGTACCAGCGGTTTGAAATGAGCTATATCCTCAAGATAAAGCAGCAGATACTCCCACATCATTTCGAAAGATGGCCTGGTTTGCGGATGGAAGAACCATTTCCAGTAACCAGACCCACTGAAGATAGCCATCGGGGGATTGTCACTGAGGTTGAACGCAGAGCTTTGTTGTTCTGCCCGCCCGATCACCAGAAGATCAGAACCGGGAGATTGCAGGTCCAACTTTCCGCGAGTTATTGGCGGATACTTGATCATGTCAACCGGTGAAAAGCCAAGTCCCAAAAGCCCCAGATAGAGCGGGTGTCCTTTTGCTGATTCGCTCCAGAAAGGGGTTCCAGCACTGGGTATTATGGAATTCTGGTGTTGTTGAAGTCCCATCAATTTTAACCACTGCGCATCCAACGGAGCTGAGTTATCATGAAAGATGATCAGAGGGCAGGAATCTTTTAATTCAGAAGCGATAACGTCTATCAACTTGTTGTTGTATATCTGATCCCCTGGCTGGTTCAGAATGATGAGATCAAAATCGTCTGGGAAAGTAACCCCATTCCCGGCTGCTCCCTGACCTATTGTTGTCCCAATTGAAGTGTGTACTTGAAACGAACTATCCGGCAGATGTAATAATAAGAATTTATGAAGCGCATTAACACGTTCGCTCAGAAGTAAAACCGTTTTATATGATCTGCTCAACTCGACTGTTAACAACTTTTTGGTTCGCAGATTTCCATCTTTCTGCTTCAAGGTCACGGTGAGGTCACGTGAACCGGTTCCGGCTAAACGAACTGGAATTGATATATCCGTAAAGATATTACTAAGCCGGAAACTTTTTTCGCCAACGACTTCATCGTATTGATCTTGAATGATGACAGTGACCACCTTACCCTCCAGGCCATTTTCCTGGATCTTCAGCTTGACCTGAACGGAAGATTCAGAATTATCATCAATTTCATAGTTCAGATCGAGTAGTTTTAACTGGGTATTGGATTGCATTTTCAAAGGCAGGATTGGATAAAGCGGAATATTTTTGGTCCAGGTCATGTCAATTGGAGATCGTCCTCCATTTAACTGACCATCAGAAATGATAAATACAGCGGCGTATATGTCTTGCTTTTTATTGCCTGTCCCCAAGTCGGGCGACCAGGAAAACACACTTGATTCAGCTTCAAAGTTAAAATCTCCCGGCTCAAGCGGTTCACCATCCAGACTCCATAATTCGACTTCATAGATCTGGTTTAGATCATCAAAGACTTCCACTATAGATTCTTCCAGAGCGAGAGTACTACCTTTCCAGGCCTTGCTCATACTCTGCGACTGATCCAGGATAACTGCAATCCTTTTAGGGAGGGTTCTGACCCGATTCAGGGAGACCTCAGGATCAAACACCAAAAGCAGCAGCAGTATCACCACTGATATCCTCAGGAACAGGATTAGGCCTAGTTGATGTTTACCCAGCCCTTTCGCCCCGGTACGTCGCCTGTTTGTCATGAATACAAACAGGATCATCACCAGTGCCAAACCAATGAATGGCAGGAGACCCCCATGAAACTCTGTCTCAAGTGAAAAGCCGAATGGCAGAATCATTTATTGGCCGAAGCTTAGTTTTAGATTTGGAATCGCAGGAATATCCAGGTGATTGGGTTTACCGGTTTTCATTTTCCAGTATCCCATATAGGCGATCATCGCCGCATTATCTGTACAATAGCGTAGGTCAGGTTGAAACAATTCAAGATCATGGTTCTGGCATAACTCGGTCATACGTTCACGCAATCTTGAATTTGCCGCCACTCCCCCGGCCAACACGATTCTCTTGAGGTGAAGATCCCGGGTTGCTTCAACAGCCCTGTTTGATAAAACATCCACCACAGCTTCCTGAAAGCTGGCGGCAATATCGGCTAAATGCATCTTGATAAAGCTTGATTCATGCTTCTGGATGTATTGGAGAACGTTGGTTTTCAAACCGGAAAATGAAAAGTCATAACTTTGTGGAAAGGAGCTACGCGGGAACTTATGAAAATGATGGTCTCCCTCTCGGCTGATCTTGTCGATTAGTGGTCCACCAGGATATCCAATTCCCAGAAGACGAGCAACTTTATCAAACGCCTCGCCAGCGGCATCATCTCTGGTCTGTCCGATCAATTTATACGATTGAGGATCCTTAACAGAGATCAATTGGGTATGACCACCTGAGACTAACAGACACAGAAACGGGGTTGGTAATTCTTTTTGGCCAATAAAATTTGCGAAAATGTGACCTTCAATATGATTGATACCATAAAGCGGTACATCCAGGCCCAACGCAAGCCCCTTGGCATAACTCAGTCCAACCAGTAGCGAACCGGCCAATCCGGGTCCCTGAGTAACTGCGATCCCGTCGATGGACGATAGTTCGATTTCGGCCTGTTCCAGGACTCCCTTGACAACCGGACCGAGTAATTTATTATGCTCACGCGAAGCATATTCCGGTACCACTCCACCGTAGCTGGTATGCACAAGCTGTGTTGCTGTAATATGGTGAATCAGCTCATAACCGCGAAAGAGAGCAGCAGCTGTTTCATCACAGGAGGTTTCAATCCCCAGGATAATGGCTTGATTCATTTATTTCTGTACGATCTCAATTTTTTCCGGGATAAAGCGACTCACTCGTTGGACACCCATGGGAAGTACGGCTTCAGGCGCATACAATTGTTCGTCTGGATTCCAATGCGCCTGGTAGTCAAAGCTGACCGTAAAATCTTCAGGCTTGAGTTCCAGCAGTCGATCCAACCCACCTTCGACCTCCATCCCAATTACGTGTGGGATCACAGACACTTCAACTCCACTGGGTACATTTTCAAGTCGAATTGAAATATCATGAAATTCAACAGATCCAATGCTTTGCACATCAGCACTTACCGTGACCATTTCTATGTCCAGACCAAATAACTGTTTTGGCTCAAGTGAGAGTGGTAAAGATAGTGAAACATCAGCATCAACATCCTGTAATACGACCAGCGGAACGGTGATGCTGGTCATCTCTTTTAATAATGAACCCGGTCCATGCACCATGACTTTGGTTGGGTCAACTGTAATATCCCCTACCAGCATATAGCCCAAAGCAGGCGCAATATTGGCCTGC
>JAYEKW010000070.1 GCA_034716895.1 Candidatus Neomarinimicrobiota bacterium | reverse complement strand
ACATTGACCGGTATTGACGGTTTTTCCTACTGGACAGCGGCGCCAACGGGATCGGATGCTTCCCTCCCCGTCGAACTCTCCTCATGGACAGCTGTTTCCAAAGCAGGACAAGTGCTATTGACCTGGACTACGGATTCAGAAATAGAAAATCTCGGTTTTATCATTGAGCAAAAGAACGCTCGAGGTAACTGGAATGAGATTGCCTCATTTAGCAACAATAAGTCACTTCATGGCCAAGGCTCGACCACATTGGCAACTGAATATCAGTATACAGACAAAGATGTTCAGGTGGGACAAAGTTATACCTATCGCTTGAGTGATGTAGACTATCATGGTAAAGTAACAAAACATGCTAAACTGTCAGTAACGGTAAAAGCCAAAGATGAATCCATACTGATTGATCAGTTTACTTTAGCGCCTGCTTTCCCCAACCCGTTTAATCCCAGTACAACAATCCGCTATGGCTTACCAGAGAGCTCAGATGTTACGCTTCGGATCTATGATGTCACAGGTAGAGAAGTACTGACCATGACCAACACACATCAATCAGCCGGCTGGTACACACAGCAGTGGAACGGCATTGACAATTCTGGTAACAAAGTTAGCACTGGAATGTACTTCGCACACTTGCAAGCTGGTGGTAACTCACAGGTGATTAAGCTGGTGTACTTGCAATAGATTTCAACGTGGTTCAAGCAAGGCCCTGACCTCAAAATCCAGAGTCTTTTAAAAAGTTGTGACGATTTGGTGACTCGTCCCTGTAAGTCGCGCTGCACAGGACGAAGCAAGGTACTGAAAATCCCCGTGTCGGCGGTTCAATTCCGTCCCTGGCCACCACATAATTCCCTTGTATTTCATAGACTTACGAGGGTTTTTTGTTTCTAAGCCACATTCAAGTTTTCTAGCGAGTAATGGACAATAGTGGACAAATCGACCATACAATAGTACTTTTTTCGCAACTTTTACTATCAATTGACCAATTTTGGTGAAGCATTTTCTTCTTGTCGCTGTTATCATATATGATAACTTGCATCTATGGAATGGCAAATATCATTTTACAACCAAAAGGTAGAAGCAGAAACATTGTCATTCCCAGCAGGAATACTGGCCAACTTCTTACACATAGCAGAAATGATTGAAGAATTTGGTCCTGCGCTAGGAGCACCTTATACCAAATCTATGGGCGAAGGGCTTTTTGAGATTAGAGCCAAAGGCAAAGAAGGAATCGGGAGATCATTCTTTTGTATGGTCAAGCGAAAAGAGGTTATTATTCTACATTCATTTATAAAAAAATCCCAAAAGACCCCAACGAAAGAATTGAAACTAGCCCGCAAAAGATTAAAAGAGGTGAAATCATGAGACCATCATTGAAGAATTTTAAAAAGAAGGCTTTAGCTAACCCTGAAGTTGAACAAGAATATTTGGATCTTGCACCTGCCTATGCCTTGCGGAAACAATTGATTGAAATCCGAAAGAACGCTGGGCTCACTCAAGAAGAATTGGCCGAGATATTACATACTAACAAAAGCAACATCTCAAGGCTTGAAAATGTGAATTCAAAAATATCTCCTACACTCTCGACTATTGAGGAGTATGCCAAGGCAGTTGGGTATAAACTACAACTTCAATTTGTGCCACAACACTAGGCATCAACTTCTCCTCCATCTACCCAAGATTTTAGTTGTTCTCAAAAGTAGTGACGATTTAGTGACTCATCCCCGTAAGTGACTGATACATAGAACAAAGCAAGGTACTGAAAATCCCCGTGCCTGTCACGGCGAAACCGAGAACAACGAGGTGTAGACGGATCGGCGGTTCACTACCTGCGCTCTACGAGCTTCGGCAGTTAAAAATTCCGCTTGTTCCAACTGAGTGAAACCGAATGTCGGGATCCCTGCCTGCCCGGCGTAGTCTGCAAGACGTAGACGGGGCCACTCCCCGAAACCCCTTAAGAATCAACCACTTTAGGGGTTTTCTTTTATCACTTACTTTCATATCATTTTGATATAACAATGGGCTATTTTGGTACATTTTGGTATATCAATGGCACATATAGCGCACACACATTTTAAGTGATTCATTTAAGCTACCCTATTCCATCCACTCGCCCGTGCTTCAGATACTTTTGAATCTCCATTAGTTGAGTCCTCAAGCAAGGCTGAAGTTCTATTTCGTCCTTGCTCCGTGGGTTGTGAGATTCTCGTTTCAAGAAATTGCATAGTGTGTTTAGAATCAACCTGAAGGGGCAACAGCTTTATATGTTGGATGCTAAGAAACTGTCTCTTATTTTTTAAGCTGAATTATCCAATTTACTTTGGGGACTTACAGTTAGACCAATAAGAGAAAACAAATGAGTGGGGAAAAATGAAAAACACAAAATCAGTTTTAGGATTTATGCTGATAATGTTATTGGAATTGAGTACAGGTTTGATGGCACAAACCTACAGTGGCGGCAGTGGCACTGAGGGTGCCCCATATCAGATTGCGAATAAGGCAGATTTGAAATATTTATCAGAGAATTCAGGGGAATGGTCGAAGCATTTTATCCAAACGGCAGATATCACATTCGATGATGCCGATTTCCAAAGCGGGGGAGATTTTTATAATAGTGGCTACGGCTTTTCACCCATTGGGGATAATTCAACATTTTTCCACGGCAGCTATGATGGAGATGGACATACCATTGATAATCTCTACATCAACCCCTCCAAAGCAAATATTGGTGGCTTGTTCGGATTCGCATATGGTACCACAATTAACAACCTTGGTGTCACCAATGTGAATATTACAGGGCAATCTTATGTCGGCGGCCTGGTGGGGTATATTCGTGATAATTCCGAAGTCAGCAACAGTTACAGCACGGGCAGTGTTACTGGTAGTGGAGATTATGTCGGCGGCCTGGTGGGGTATAATTATGGTAATTCCACCGTCAGCAACAGCTACAGCACGGGCAGCGTTACCGGTGATGATTTTGTCGGCGGCCTGGTGGGGTGGAATTATTGGGCTTCCACCGTCGAAAACAGTTACAGCACGGGCAGTGTTACTGGTAGTGGAGATTATGTCGGCGGCCTGGTGGGGAGCAATACATATAATTCCACCGTTAGCAACATTTACAGCACGGGCAGCGTTAGTGGTACCTCTTCAGTCGGCGGCCTGGTGGGGTATAATAATAATTCCACCGTCAGCAATTCCTTCTGGGACACCGAAACCTCCGGGCAATCATCCAGCGACGGCGGCACCGGTAAAACCACAGCTCAAATGAAAACGCTGGCAACCTTTACTGCCGCAGGTTGGAATATTATCGAAAGCTATAATACGAGCTACACTTGGAATATGGAAAGCGGTATAAATAGCGGATATCCCTATTTGAGTTGGGCGAAAGCTGTAGATTCTTCCCTCCCCGTCGAACTCTCCTCATGGATAGCGACGTCTAAAGCAGGACAAGTGCTATTGACCTGGATCACAGATTCAGAAATAGAAAATCTCGGTTTTATCATTGAGCGAAAGAACGCTCGAGGTAACTGGAATGAGATTGCCTCATTTAGCAACCATGAGTCACTTCATGGCCAAGGCTCGACCACATTGGTAACTGAATATCAGTATAGGGACAAAGATGTCCAGGTGGGACAAAGTTATACCTATCGCTTGAGTGATGTAGACTATCATGGTAAAGTAACAAAACATGCTGAACTGTCAGTAACGGTAAAAGTTGATGATAATACCATGCTGGCCGATCAGTTTATATTGCATTCGGCATTTCCTAACCCGTTTAATCCAAGCGTTACGGTTCGATATGAACTACCGAAAGTATCAGATGTATCAATTACCATATATGACATGTTTGGCAGAAATATTTGGAACTTAAACG
>JAYEKW010000069.1:2111-15318 GCA_034716895.1 Candidatus Neomarinimicrobiota bacterium | reverse complement strand
TACAGAATTCCCTGTGTACGCTTCACCTGTCTTGTTCGCCACTATAATCATGACTCCGCCACAGGCGCAACACTCGGTACAGGTGGGTGGCTAACCCTTACCTGATTGGGACTTGCACCCTATAAGACACGCCGAGCTTTCCTCGGCGCGATAACGTCCCGCGCTTAAGCTGCCTCATAACACATTCTCAATTTGTTCAAGACACTGTATCCCTGTACATTATTCTCCTCAACCACTCCCCTGTTGTGGGTCAGCTTGAAGCAGCTTGTTAGCTCGCTTTTTTTGCTTCCATGGCATTGTATCCCCAAAATGAGCCGTTCCTTTTATAATTAGATATGGACGAAAGCGTGAATTTGGTTTTCAAGGATTGGTGCAATACGATCTTTTTCAAGTTCTAAATCATATCTAGCTTGCAGATTCAGCCAAAAGCGCTCTGATAAACCAAAATATTTAGATAATCTAAGTGCAGTATTGGGAGAAATAGCTCTCTTTCCATGAACGATTTCATTGATTCGGCGTGCTGAAACATGAATGTCCTTTGCAAGCCGGTACTGACTTATTTCCATAGGCTTCAAGAATTCTTCCATGAGGACTTCGCCTGGATGTATCGGATCTAATTTTTTCGTAGTCATAATATGCTCCTAATGGTAATCAGTTATTTCCACATTATGGGCATTGCCCTTGTCCCAGATAAAGCAAATCCGCCATTGATCATTTATCCTGATACTATGTTGGCCAGATCTTTTTCCATGTAGCTTCTCGAGATGATTGGATGGAGGAACACGAAGGTCAGAAAGGTGGTCTGCAGCATCAAGTACGTTAAGTTTTCGACTTGCAATGCGTTGAATATCTGTTGGTAATTTTCGAGAACGTATCCGTTGAAATAGTTTTTTTGTTTCTTTTGATGCGAAAGTCTTAATCATCTTGTTGAATGATAACGTATTGCGATAATAATGTCAAGCGTTATTGTTTGAATATTCCTTTCTTTTAAGTCGAGCTAACTATGATTATACGGTTCCGCATAAGACCTGAAACACTGCGTTGGCGTCTGCATAAGCAATTTTTTCAAAATATGTATTTTCCTGATGCTGAACTTCATAAGCGGTTTGCTGAAATATTTATGTGCTTTATACTGATCCGCATAAAAGGCTCGACACAATATAACTCGAAATATGATTATAGAATAGTGGCGATTCATGAATTTCCCCTCCCGTCTTTTTAAATTCGTGCTCAAAGGTAGCCTAAGCAGGAATAATTTCAATGATTATGGCTTAGTACCAATTGTCCCCTCGGGAAGCTGATTCGCTGGGGACGACTTGAGATTCACAGGGATGTGAAACTGTGTATGCTATCAGGATATGTTTAACCTTGCGGAGGCTTGGAGCCTGCGCAAGGTGGGGTTCTTGGAGCTAAATTTTAGCCTTGCGGTGATTGGGAACCAGCGCAAGGTTTATGCAAATATTATTTTAGATAATACCCAGGCTATTTAAGAGAACCAAAGTAATGAGTACTGGAGCAATGAACTTGAGAAACAGGAACCAGATCCCCTCGAACCAGGGATAGGTCTCAAATAATTGTTCAGCACCTTCTTTCACTGCAGCCATTACTGCAGTGCGTGACCAGATCCAACCGGCAAAAATGGCAATCATCAAGCCACCAAAAGGCAACAGAATGTTTGAGGCTGTAAAATCGACAATATCAAAAAATGTTTTATCAAATAAAGTGACATCAGCCATAATATTAAAGGATAAGGCTGAAGGAATACCCAAGAGAAAGATCGTTCCACCAAAGGCGATGACGGCTCCTTTCCGATTCCACCCTTTTTCGTCCACAAAATAAGCTACCACCACTTCCAACAGTGAGATTGCAGAAGTTAACGCCGCAATAGCCAGCAACAGGAAGAATAGGAATGAAAAATAGACCCCCCCCGTCATGGTCGAAAACACTGCTGGAAGGGTTTGAAAAATCAATCCTGGACCAGCAGCCGGATCCAAACCTGAAGCAAAGACCGCAGTAAAGATGGCTACACCTGCCATGATCGCAATGAGTGTATCCAAAAATACGATTTGAGCGGCAGAAGTGATTAGATTATCCCGCTTAGACATATAACTACCATACGTTAGCATGGCCCCCATACCCAGGCTCAGAGTGAAAAATGCGTGTCCCAGGGCAGTGAGAACAGCCTGGCCGTTAATTTTACTCCAGTCCGGAACCCACAGAAAAGCCAGTCCTTCTGAAGCGCCTTCCAGGGTCACTCCTCGAATAATGAGAATGACCAGGATCGACAACAAAACCGGCATCATAATCTTACTGGAGAGCTCTATGCCCCCCTGCACTCCCCTGATTACAATACCCATAACCAAAGCAAAGAAGACGGAATGATAGCCTAGAGTCCAGGTGGCACTGCCTGATAAAGTTCCGAACAAGGCACCCGCTTCATCCGGACTCTTGAAACTTGACAGTGACCCTCTGAGCGTTTCCACCACATAGCCAATGGTCCAGCCGCCTATGACACTGTAGAATGAGAGAATCATAAAGCCGGCAGCAACTCCCAGGAAACCAACTGAAACCCATATTTTTGATTTTGTCAGGGCTGCAAAGGCACCTACGGGATTTTTTTTAGTGGTGCGACCAATGAGAATTTCTGCAATAAGCACGGGAAAACCGATTATTCCAATGCAGATCAAATAGATGAAGATGAAGGCTGCTCCTCCGTTTTCACCGGCGATGTAGGGGAATTTCCAAATATTACCCAACCCAACTGCAGATCCGGCTGCAGCCAGGATAAATCCAAAGCGTGACCCCCAGGCTTCTCTATTCTGTGTCATCTATACTGTCCGTTTCCTTTGGTTTAATGAGTTCGGTTTCTGGTAACGCCTCCGTGCTGATCCTGTATTTTTCAAAATCCCACAACTGTGCATCCACATAGGCATCCAGAATATTCATGGTCCAGGTCAAGCTCATGAGCCAGATCTTGTCATTCCGAATGCGGTGGAGGGATTTATCAGCTGGATCAACCTGATAAGCTTCCTGAGCATTAAGATATTCGTAAGTAAAATAGGCAAAAACACCGGAAAACAAGATGGCCTTTAGCGGATGCTGATTATAGAGCTGCCCAGCACCGGGGATGATTGAATACCATAATGCTTTACTGGGACTTTTTTGGCGTGATGAGTCAACCATTGTAGAATCCTGGGAATACCCGATGGTTAAGATCAACATGGAAAAAATCAGGATCGTCTGTTTTCGAGCTATTGACAAAATAATGTTAACGAATTTCGTAAAATATTCTCCCTGAACATCATTGGTTGTTGAGTTTTCTCATGAGCAAGAATTATTTGGAATGGATATTATTAAAATATCTTGGACTGATGTCACTTATGAGCGATCATTTCAATTTCCACATCTGTTCCCAGCGGTAGTGCCACTACCTGGATCGCTGCCCGTGCCGGGGCGTCGTCACCAGGAAAGAATTCACCGTAAATCTTGTTCAATTCGGCATACTTACCCAGATCCGTGACAAATATGTTGGTTTTGATCACTTTTGAAAAATCGCTGTCTGCTTCCTCAAGGATGGCCTTGAGATTGTGCATTACCTGATATACGCGGTCTCCAAAAGAGGTTTCAACCAGTTTGCCAGTGGCTGGATCAAGGGGGATCTGCCCAGCTGTAAAGATCAGCCCATTGTATTCAACAGCCTGACTATAGGGTCCCAGGGCAGCTGGAGCTTTGTCGGTGTTAATGATATTCTTCATGTGAAATTCCCATCCTTTTTTATGAATTATATTGGTTGTCACTTCAAAACAAAATGAAGTCCGTTGATACTGTCGGTTCCGTCAATCTTCACGATATAAAGCAATCATTTCCTCAAAGGTTTGACGACGTCGGATTAACCTAAGCTCACCTCTATCATTGACCAATATTTCAGGACTCAACGGTCGTAAATTGTAGGTCGACCCCATAGAACTGGCGTAGGCACCAGCAGAAGCGATAGCGACCAGTTCGCCACTGGCCAGATCAGGTAATGCTCGATCTTTGACCAGTGCATCTGAACTCTCACAGACCGGTCCCACAACATCGCCCACTTTGGAATTCGCCCGGAACTGATGAGGATAAAAGCCGTGGTAGGCATTGTACAGAGCCGGACGGATCAGGTCAGTTGTCGCACCATCAATCACCATGAATTGGTGCTCGCCATTTTCTTTGCAACCCAGAACCTGAGCCAGCAATACCGCACTGTTCGCCACGAGAACCCGACCGGGCTGGATGTGAAGTTGATACTGTCCCAACTTGGCCATCGCCTTATCAGCAAAGGATTCCAGGTAAGGTGTGGTGGTGAGAATATCTTCAAATGGTTCGGAGTAGTTTACGCCAAAACCGCCCCCGAAATCAATATGTCTTATCGTTATCCCTGAATTTTTCAGTTCTTTTGAATAGAGGGCCAGATAATCGATCAGGTCATCGAAGGGTTGGGGTTTGAGGATCTGAGAACCGATATGGCAATGCAGTCCAGCAAAATCAACATTGGGATATTTTTGCGGGTGAGCCAGAATAGTGGCGATCAGCTCTGGCCCCATGCCGAATTTATTATTTTTAAGTCCTGTGGAAATATGAGGATGAGTCTGAGGATCAATATCCGGATTCAAACGCAGCAGGACTGATGCTGTCTGTGCGCTTTCGGCTGCCTTTGCATTCAATAGTTCCAGCTCAAATTCACTCTCTACATTAAAGTGAGCTATATCAGCTTCAAGAGCTAGAACGATCTCAGAGGTGGTCTTCCCCACACCAGCGTAATTGATCTCGCTCCCGTGAAATCCCACATACCGAGCCATTTGCAGCTCACCGCCTGAAACAATATCGACACCAATACCATAACTTTTGAATAGCTGCATGATCACAGGATTCGAATTGGCTTTCATGGCATAGGAGACCTTAAAGCCACGATCAATAAAACAGGATTTCAGAACTGAGGCATTGCGGTGCAGAATTGCTTCCGAATAGACATAGCTTGGAGTATCGTGGGCTTTTGCCACTGTTTCCAGATCAACGGAATCGCAGTGCAAACGATCATTGATATAGTGGAAAGGCATTACCAGCGCACATTCAAATTGCGATTGGCATAAGTCTCATCAACCCGGCCAACTGGTGTATTGTGGGGCGCTGTGAGCAGTATTTCCGGATCATGTTCCACTTCAACCGCGATCTGTTTCATGACTTCAATAAAACGATCCAGGGTCTCTTTATTCTCGCTTTCAGTAGGTTCGATCATCAACGCTTCTTTCACGATGAGCGGGAAATACATGGTGGGTGAATGAAATCCATAGTCCAGTAGTCGTTTTGCTATCTGGAGCGCATTGACGCCTTTTTCTTTCTGCGCTTGAGCAGAAAGCACGAATTCATGCATACAAGTGCAGTCATAAGCCAATTCAAAGACATCTTTCAACTTATGCATCAGATAATTCGCATTAATGATGGCGGCTTTTGATACATTTCTCAGTCCATCAGGACCCAGCATCCTGATATAGGTCCAGGCCCTGATCAAAATCCCAAAATTACCGTAGAAACCATGAACGCGACCTATGCTGTCAGGAAAATCATAATTCAGTTGATAACTGCCGCCAACTATTTCAACCCGGGGGTGGGGCAGATAATCCATCAGCTTTTCATTCACACCGATGGGACCTGAACCCGGTCCACCACCACCATGCGGTGTCGAAAAGGTTTTGTGCAAATTCAAGTGTGTAATATCAAAACCAAGGTCAGCCGGTCTGGCGATTCCCAGCAGAGCATTCATATTGGCGCCATCCATGTACATCAGACCATCGACCCCGTGAATTAATGCGGAAATTTTAGTGATATTTTCTTCGAATAGACCAAGTGTGTTTGGATTTGTGAGCATAAAACCGGCGACCTGATCATTGATCTTCGCTTCAAAATCATCCAGATCAACCAATCCGTCGGCATTACTGCTAACCTCAACAACTTTATAACCAGCCATGGCGACTGAGGCTGGATTGGTGCCATGAGCGGCATCCGGTATGAGAATGACATCCTTATGACCATGACCTCGCAACTCATGGTACTTGCGCATGAGCAGAACGCCCACCAACTCGCCTTGTGATCCGGCGGCCGGTTGCAGCGTGAAGGCTTTCATCCCGGTTATGGCGCAGAGCTGTTGTTCCAGATCATAGTAGACCCCCAGTGTACCCTGTGTTAACTCAGGTGGCTGATAAGGATGTATTTCGGCCAGCGCTGATGAGGTCCAGTCGTTGATCTTGGGGTTGTATTTCATGGTGCACGAGCCAAGGGGATAAAGATCTTTGTCAACATGATGATTTTTGGTTGACAGGTCAACGTAATGGCGCACTACTTCCGGCTCGGAAACTTCCGGTAAGTTTGGAGCAACTGATCGTAAATATTTGGAGGGGATCAGAGTATCCAGTGCCAGCTCAGGTACATCCAGGTCAGGGATCGATGTCCCTATTTGACCAGGAGATGATCGCTCAATGATTAGTTTTGTTTTCATCCCAATAGTGCTCCTATCATGTCATAGACACCTGCAATAGTATCTGTTAAAGCTCCGGCATCTTTACCCCCGGCTGTGGCCATCTGGGGCTTACCGCCCCCTCCACCACCAAGCTGTTTTCCAAGTTCGCGGACAATATTACCAGCCTTAAGTTTGTGCTGAGCGATCATATCATCGGAGACAACACACACCACATAGGGTGATCCGTCAATAACTGTTCCAAGGACTCCTACCCCACTTTTCAATAACCGCAAAAGCTCAGAGCCAAGATCCTTAAGTGCCTCTGTATCAGGCACATCAACCACATCACTTACGACTTTTACACCAGCGATGGAACGCGCTTTCGTGACGATATCAGACAAAACTGAAGCAGCCTGATCGAAAGACAACTCCTTGACCTGTTTCTCCAAAACTTTTTTCTCATTGATGAGAAGTTGAACTTTCTGGTCCAGATCACCAACAGTTGAATTAAGCAGATGGCGGAGGTGGTCAACTGCCACTCGATCCTGTCTGGCTCTTGTTTCGGCTGTAATTCCGGTTACGGCCTCTATTCGACGTACTCCAGCAGCAATGGCTGATTCTGATTCGATCCTGAAGGAGCCGATATCACCAGTAGCCTGAACGTGTACACCGCCACATAACTCGTGGCTGTACTCGCCAAATCTAACCGTTCTGACCTGATCACCATACTTTTCACCAAAGAAAGCCAGAGCCCCCTCTTGACGGGCAGCATCAAAACTTTGTTCACGAATACTGGCAGAATTATTATTACGGATCTCAGTATTGACCATTTTTTCAACTGTTGTGAGTTCTTCACCAGTCATTTTCTCAAAGTGGTTGAAATCGAAACGCAAATGTTCGGCATTAACCAGAGAACCAGCCTGTTTGACATGGTCTCCCAATACTTTTCGGAGAGCAGCATTCAATAGATGAGTCGCACTATGGTTGCGGATAATATCATTGCGACGTTCAACATCGATCTCAGCGATGACCGGTTCTTCATTAAGCTCTCCCGATACCAGTCGGGTCTCATGGATGATTGAATCTCCGTCTTTTCTGGTGTCCAACACCGACAATTCCATTCCACTATTGAAAATTCGACCTGTATCGCCAACCTGACCACCACTTTCGGCATAGAAAGGCGTTTCTGTCAGGATCACATAAACCTTATCATCATTTTCCATGATCTGGGTCATAGAAGTGTCCAGTCGCTTGTGAGTGTAGCCATGAAAGCTGGAGTGCACTCCTGGTTTCAAAACTCGCCACTCAGCACCTTTGGATGCAGTTTGCTTGAACTGGGTCGCCTGACGCGCTTTTTCACGTTGTGCGGCCATGAGAGACTCAAAACCGGCAACATCTACTTCAAGCCCTTCTTCTTGTGCCATGAGGCTGGTCAGGTCTACTGGAAACCCAAATGTGTCATAGAGTTTGAATACATTCTCGCCAGAGATCGTTTTTTCGTCTCTAGCCAATAAGTCTTTTACCAGTCCCGAAAAGATCTGCAGTCCACGATCCAGAGTCTGACTGAATGAATCCTCCTCTGATTTGATCACTTTCTGGATATAGGCTACCCGTTCATGTAATTCAGGATAGGCATCGCCCATGATCTGAACCACCGTGGGTACCATTTTATAGATGAAGGCTTCATTCATACCAAGATTACGCCCATAGCGAGCAGCCCGACGCAGGATCCGACGCAGCACATAGCCACGACCATCATTGGCTGGCAATGCTCCATCGGAGATTGAGAAGGTCAACATTCTGATATGATCAGCGATCACGCGGTGAGCCATTCCTGCTGTCCCTGGGTCATAAGGTATCCCACTGAGCTCAGTGATCTCATCCAGAAGAGGAGTAAACAGGTCAGTGTCATAATTACTGTTCTTACCCTGTAGAAAGGCGACTATTCTCTCAAGTCCGGCGCCTGTATCAACGTGTTTATTGGGCAACTCAGTGAGCGATCCATCACTTTCCCTGAAATATTGGATAAATACCAGATTCCACAGTTCCATAAAACGGGGGCTATCGGTATTGACACCTAATTCGGGATGTGAGCCATCAATTGCCGGATCTCCACCAACATCAACATGAATTTCTGAGCAGGGACCACAGGGACCGGTCTCACCCATTTCCCAAAAATTATCTTTATCACCGAAGCGCAGGATATTGGCTTTGGGAATATCGGTAATAGTGGACCAAAGCTCAAAAGCCTCATCATCGTCCTTGTAAACCGTGGCGTATAGCTTTTCTCTGGGGATCTGCCAAACATGAGTAAAGAGGTCCCAGGCCATTTTGATGGCGTCTTTCTTGTAGTAGTCACCAAAACTCCAGTTACCCAGCATTTCGAAGAAAGTGTGGTGATAAGTATCCCGGCCGACTTCTTCCAGGTCGTTATGTTTTCCACTGACCCGGATGCACTTCTGGGAGTTTACAGCGCGGGGATGATCTGCAGTTTCAGTCTCCAGAAAGATGCCTTTGAACTGATTCATACCGGCGTTGGTGAATAACAGTGTGGGATCATCAAATGGAACCACACCGGCACTCCGCACGAATTTGTGGTTACGATCTTTAAAATATTGAATAAACTGGTTTCGTATATCTTGTGAAGTCATTGTGCCTCAGTGAGTTAGAAATATTACTTAAATAATTATCAACTTAATAGCAAAGAACGCGCTATTATAATTAGGACACTAGTAAAATGGAAGATAGAAAAATGCACTGAAACAAATCAACGCTTTCATGATTTACAGACAAATATTTCGGGATATTGACCCTCTGATATGTAATATTTATGGTTCATCGTCATAATGCGTACCTGGATACAATCATTGAAATTGGGGGCCTGTAAAATATTCTGGGGTACAAAGGTATAAGGGTATAGAGCCTGTGTGAAAACTTCATTGCGCCGGAATAATTGCTTGCTAATATTAGCTTTGGTTATCTACGTATAGTGCAATTATTATTAATACTTACCCCAGGCTTCAGCCTGGGGGTTATAAAAACCTTAATAAAGGAGGGCTTTAGCCCTACAATACTGGGCTAAAGCCCTAGGAAATAGTAGGTTATCATATCCCCAAGCTAAAGCATGGGGTAAGCGTTGTCCCTATTCCCACACACCCTCTATACCCTTATATCCCTAATATCCTCGTCTCCAGGTACGCATTTGGGGGAAGAGCCATATTTATAAGTTGATGTTCAGATTGAATGGTTTTATTTCAGTATGACGAACATGAGTTCATGCGGCTCTTCATGGCCGGTTTAATAATCAATTATTTTAGCGATGATTCAAACTCTGAGAAACCAATAGAACCTTTAAATTTCTTATATAGCGGCTTCCCACTATTAATTTCATTTAAAAGAGCTGTGTTTAAAGCAGCTTTGCTTAGTCCGACTTGAACAACCACCTTCCAAGAGCCATCTTCTTCTTCATGAAAATATCTCTGATGAACGATAAGTCCACCAATAGTTTGTGTATTCATTGCTTGAACAATTGATCCCACAGGAGAAGACTTGTGAACATCCGCTGATTCACTCCCGATGATTGAATATTCATGTAATGTCCGAGTTACTTGCTGTGAGATGCCACTTGAAATAAAGGTGGTTGCTTCTGATCTAGCACTGGATTCGGCCATCTCTCTGATACTGGATTGTCCACTTCCAACAGCGTAGATATTTAATTCGTCGTCATTGACAGGAAATCTATACCAATCTGGCATAGGGTCAGGTGAAACCATGGTATTTACACCTGGTTTACCAGCAACATCGTCCAGAGTACTGGAACAACTCATGCACAAACTGATGGTTACCATGACAACTAGAAATAGTCTTATACACTTCACTTTTTTCCTCCAAGGTTATGATTCGCACGAACTATTTATGCAAGGAGATATTTATTGCTACAACTGCTTAATAACTACCAGATACTAATCAATTAATCTGAACATACGGCTCGGGCGAATTTTAAAGAGTCGTTTAAGTAAGTTAGGTTCGGTCTGTTCCCAACTAAGGTAGGTCAAGATGGCTTCTCCAATGATGTTAGACTCAGGAACCAGCCCCCAGTAACGACTATCATGCGAATTATCCCGGTTGTCCCCCATCATAAAATAATGGTTTTGTTCACAAACATAGTGATCAACTGTGACACCATCAACCTTTAGCCCACCGCCAATACCGGGTCTGACCTCATGTCCTTCAAGTGAAATGACATTTACAGCCTGATCCAGATTATCCCGTCTGAAATCCAGGGTGTCACCAGCTTCTGGAATATATAGAGGTCCGAAATGATCTCGGTTTCCAAAGCCTTGAGGGAAAATCATTCTTTCCTGATATTCATCATCGTATAAATTTAGTTTTGAAGCCCGACCATGTTCAGGAAGCGGAAATTGAATCCCATCGATAAAAACATCCTTGTCCCTGATCTCCAGAGTCTGTCCCGGACCGGCAATACAACGTTTGATATAGTTAAGGCTGGGATCCAGAGGTCCGATCTGGCTGGCTGGCCAACGGTCGTTGGGATACCGGAAGATGACCACATCACCCGTTTTGGGCTGTTCAAAACCGGGTAAGCGATAGTAAGGCACTGAAAAGCCAATATTGGTCCAGGGGATACCGATCCAATCCGGTGTTCGAATTCCATATATAAATTTATTCCCCAGGATAAAGTCACCGATCTTAATAGTGGTTTCCATGGAACCTGTAGGAACATTATAAGCTTCAATGACCGTTGCTCTAAGAATCAGTACTGATACAATTATGTGCAAAAGACCACGAAAAGCACTCCCGCCTTTGGATTTCATAGCCTGTTTTTCTTTTTTACTCAATGCTTCTTCTCCTGATCTAATGACCGGTTCATATTAAAACGGCAATACGATTTCAACGGTATAATTTTTAATTTGTTCAAGCTTTTCCTGATTACACTATTTTTTTGTGTCAAACATAAAATCACTAATAGGCCATGCCATGAGAAGCCAGCCGGTAATCTGGTGCACCGACCCAACCACCAAAAATACGATCTTTGGAAATGGCATTGACTTCACCATAGGCAGATCGGGGTTTCAACTCGTACCCCATCTGCCGGAGTAATTCAGCAGTATCTGCGCTGATGGCACGGGGACCATACTGGATCACATCCGGACGCCATTGATGATGAAATCTAGGGGCATTAACTGCATCTTGCAGCGCCATTCCATAGTCTACCATATTGTTTATTACCTGCAGCACTGAGGTGATAATTGTTGAACCACCAGGCGAACCGAGCACCAGAACCACCTTGCCATCTTTATTCACAATGGTAGGAGTCATACTGGAAAGCATGCGCTTTTTGGGTTGAATGGCGTTGGCCTCATTACCGATGAGTCCAAAAGAATTTGGAGTACCCGGTTTGGCACTAAAATCATCCATCTCATTGTTCAGTAAAAACCCGAAACCCTCAACCGTGACATAGGAACCAAATGACCAATTCAGGGTTGTGGTCACGCTAACGGCATTCCCCCATTGATCCACAACTGAAAAATGAGTGGTCTCTTCACTTTCGTGTCTTGCAGTTGTGATATTCGCTAACTCACTATCATTCAAGGGATAGATAGAATCACTTGGTGTGGCTGATGTTGGTTTGTAATCTTTCATCCGTAGATAAGCATAGGCACTGGACAATAATTTCTCAGTGGGAACCTCAAAGAAATCGGGGTCACCCAACCAGACGCTGCGGTCAGCGTAGGCTCTTTTTTCAACTTCAGCCAGCATGTGAATATGATCGGCTGAATGCCAGCCGATTGAATCAAATGACATGTGTTCAAGCATATTCAACATGGAGATCAAGGCTATTCCGCCGGAACTGGGCGGTGGCATGGATAAGACCTCAAATCCACGATAGTTTCCCACAGCCGGTTCTCTAAGTTTTGGAATATAATTTGCCAGATCCTCTGGAGTGAAGGTTCCTCCGTATTCTGTACTGCTTTTCACCAATGCCTGAGCCACTGCCCCCTCATAAAAACCTGAATTGCCCTTTTTCTGGATCAATTTCAAGGTTTTTGCCAAATCGGGTTGCTTAAAGAGATCTCCTGGCTGATATAGATCACCGTTGCGACAGAAAATACGACGTGTTTCATCAAAATCGGCAGCTGCTTGATTCAACCAACCAAAGGAATAGGCCAGATCATAGGGAATATGAAAACCCTTCTTTGCCAGGTGGATAGCGGGCTTCATTACTTTAGAACGGCGCATTGAGCCATACTCATCCAGAGCTAACTGCATTCCGGCAACTGTACCAGGAACTCCTACCGCCAATCCACCCTGAATACTTTTACCAGCAGCAACTTTGCCACTATCATCCAGAAACATATCGCGATGAGCTGCGCCAGGAGCCATTTCCCGATAGTCCAGAGCGGCTTTGCGACCATCAGCCATCTGGATCATCATAAAGCCTCCCCCACCCAGGTTTCCGGCTTGAGGATGGGTTACAGCCAGCGCATAGGTAACAGCAACTGCTGCATCAACAGCATTCCCGCCGGCTTTGAGGATTTTAATCCCGGCCTCACAAGCTTCCAGGTCATGGGCTACAACGACCCCGTTTTCACCGTAAATAGCTGGCTGTGAGGCAAATATCTGTGAAAGCAGTGCGATTAAGAGAATATGGGTCTTCAGGAATTTCATGGTGATCTTTCTTCTATTTAATTTGAAACG
>JAYEKW010000069.1:0-2011 GCA_034716895.1 Candidatus Neomarinimicrobiota bacterium | reverse complement strand
TTATAAAGGTAAATAGGCATCTGGATAGTGCTGGATTTCAGGTTTGGGTTCTGAAAAGTTTACTGTGATGATATCAAACCGGCATTCGGCTTCTTCAATTTCACGATAACGGAGGTAAATTTCAGCAATCCTGGCGATCTGCTTTTGTTTTACTGGTGTAACGCGTTCCAGAGCAATGGTGTCATCGGCTTCACCGGCAAAGCTTTTGACCTCAATAAATACTATTTCATCACCCAGAGTTGCGATCAGATCTATTTCTCCACCACGACCGGCATGGTAGCTGTGAGCGATCAATGTATAGCCGTTACGGATCAGAAACATTCCGGCAATGATCTCCCCCATGCGCCCATAGTTGTTTTCGAGTCCAAAATATTTATAATTCTCATTGGGGCACGTATCCACAGGTCGAAAGCTCCTGCGATGGATAGGAGTTCGTCCTCGCTCCCGCAGAATCTCCATGTGTTTGGCTGAACCATAGCCCTTGTGGGACTTGAAACCGTACTCAGGGAAAAGGACATCATAGGATATCAGCATGGCATCGCGCGTCGTTTTAGCTATGATGCTGGCTGCGCTTATCTCGGCCACCTTGTCATCACCACCAACAATGGCTATTTGATCAATAAGCAGGTTCGGAATGGTAAAATTACCATCGACCTGGACTTCCTCTGGTTCAAGACCCAGATCGGCCACAGCCCGACGCATGGCTTCAAAGGTAGATTTCAGGATATTCGTTCGATCGATATCCTGTTCATGCACAATACCAACTCCTATGGCTTTGGCTTTCAGTCGTATATCTTTGGCTAATATACCCCGACGTTTTTCGGATAGCTTTTTAGAATCGCGCAAACCCCCTGGTATATCCAGTGGATTCAGAATAACAGCAGCAGCGACTACAGGACCAGCCAGTGGTCCCCGACCAGCCTCATCGACTCCAGCCATGACTTTTGAATTCAAATGTGTTCAGCTCCCATTGGCGGTCAATATAGATGGACATGCATAGTTGTGAAGGGAATTGAAATAACTTTTCGTAGCGGAATCAACAAAATCATTACAATTTTCAAAAGCTCATAACCGCAGAGGACTGTATTGCAAACCACCTCAAGACTTTAAAAAAAAGCACAGACTCTCATCCGTGCTTTTTGTCACTAACTATATAAGATCAGCTTATGCTGTAACAGGATCGATCCCCAGGACATCTTTGAAGGCTTGCACAAAGGTTTCCTTGGGAAGGGCACCAGCGGCCATCTGTGGTTTTTCACCTACGGGTACGAATAGCAATGAGGGAATACTACGGATACCGAAGACTCCGGCCAATTCCTGCTCGGTTTCAGTATTGACTTTATAAACGATGACCTTGCCTGCATAGTCTTCGGAAAGCTCTTCTAAAACGGGGCCAACTGCTTTACAGGGAGCACACCATTCAGCCCAGAAATCAATAATGCAAGGGGTATCGCCCTTGTAATTCCACTCTTTTTCGTTCTCGTAATCAAACACTTTCTCAATAAAAGCTTGTTTGGTTAAATTTTCGGTCATTTTTCACTCCATTTTCGAGGACTTCGTCAGCGCCTCTTATAATTTAAATAATGTCAAATATTTCAGCTTACAAATCTTTGACACACTCGATTAGAAATGGTTACGAATTATTTATTTGGTGGTGGTAGAGACGTAGCGTGCTACGTCTCTACGGATATTCAGAATTCAGGTAATCTTCATCTGAAATGCATTTAATCCCTGCAGCTTTTAGGGATTGAGTGAATATACCATCACCATCAATCAGTTTTCCGGAGAAAGAGCCATCATAAATCTGTCCACACCCACAGGCAGGACTACGGCTTTTGAGGATGGCCAAGGCAGCATTATCAGCCAAGCCTTTGTCTCGACACAGTTTTGCGCCCCTTTTGAATTGCAGGGTTACGTCTTCCCCATTCTCACGTAGAACTTGATCGCCAGTGATCTCTGCAGGTGGTCTGGGTGTGGGGAGTCCGCCTTCGACTTCAGGGCAGACAGGGAT
>JAYEKW010000068.1 GCA_034716895.1 Candidatus Neomarinimicrobiota bacterium | reverse complement strand
CTGGTTTCAACCAACTGAGATTTGTGAACACCAAACCAGGATCAAGGCTTCCCGCTTTATCGCAGAACTTTTCCCTGTCAAGAATGAGGATGAAATTCAGAATCATCTGAATGAAGTAAAAAAGCGAGAATACAATGCGAATCATCACTGTTTTGCCTGGCGTCTGGGCGTAGATGATGATGAAATCTGGCGGGTTAGTGATGATGGTGAGCCGGCAGGGACAGCAGGAAAACCGATCTATCAGGTCCTATATGGAGCCAGACTCACCAATGTATTGGCAGTGGTTACTCGCTACTTTGGTGGCACCAAGCTCGGCAAGGGAGGTTTGATGAGAGCCTACGGCGGTGTAGTACATGAAGCCTTACCGTTACTAAAGAAAAGGGGCTTTATCCCGCGTATGATGCTTGAATGTCACTGTGATTTTGAGCATGCCAATCTGGTTTATCGTTTGATTGAAACTTACGGTGCCCAATTGAGAGACCAGGATTATTCAGAGGGTGTCACGATTCAGTTAAGTATCAAAAAAGATCGAGCTGATCAGTTCTCCTGGGATCTCCACGAACTTTCCAATGGTTTGATCAAGGCTCATCCCCTAACTCCCTAATTTCCAAACCCTGCCAATCCTCGGTCCTTCGATACAATCCTCGTTTCACTTGGATCACTCAGGGTCCTTTCTCCTCCAAACCTCCTAACCCCCAAACCTCCAAACCTCCAAACCCCCAAACCCCCAAACTAAACAAACTTCTAACAATAATATTCATCCTTGGCAACTATTAGAGCCTCATCTATATTCGGCGAAAATTTCTTAGGAGACCATAATGCGCAAATTCTTAGCCTTTATTTTAACCACGCTGATTCTGTTTACTTTTGGATATGGAAGCGAACGACTTGTGCTTCTAGAATATTTTACCAATGCCGGCTGAACTTACTGTGGCCCCGTAGGGGTCTACCTGGACGGGCTCCAGGATGATCATCCAGAAGTATTTACAACCATTTCATACCATATGTCTTGGCCAAATCCAAGCGACCCATATTACGCTTATAATCCAGGTGAGGCGAATACACGACGCACCTATTATAGCGTTACGGGGATACCAGATGCAGCTTTTGATGGCACAAGCGGCTATCCTGGATCTCCAAACGGTTGGAATTTCATAAATGCCGCATCCAATGTTGATCCGACTGTTTCAATTGAGGTAACGGGGTATTACGATGATATAGGTCGTGAAGGAGAAATTTCGATTAGCGTCACTCCACTGGGAACAACCAGTGGTAATCAATCTCTTCACGTTGTCCTAACTGAAAGTGGACTTTCCTATGGTGGCTCAAACTATGAGAATGTCATGAGAGACATGATTACCGGTGGGAGTGGCACTTCAATCTTGTTGACAACCGGTTCAATCGAATTAACTGATATAAATTTTTTAGTTCCAGAACCTATCGCCGTGGAGAATGCAAAACTGGTGATTTTTGTGCAAAATCATACAACAAAAGTGGTTCATAATGCCCACATGGTCCCAGTACTCTCCATCCTGGCTGATTGTGACAATGATCTGGGAGACATCATTGATTTTGGAGCTATTAATGTCCAGGATTTGGTGAAACTGGTTTCTATTATCATGGGAACTGATACTGAATCGGATTATTGTCAATTGGCAGCAGCTGATGTGAATGAAGACGGCAATGTTAATATTCAAGATGTAGTGCTCCTGGTGGAGATGATCCTGGGGTAAATATTTCTGGTAATTTTAGTTTAAAAAGCGCGGATTTCGATCCGCGCTTTTTTATTTTCCAGGAGTGTTGGAAAGGACAAACTATGTACGGAAGCTCTTTATTAAATACTGATTCCCATGCACACTGGATGGAGGCCGCTTTCCATGAAGCCGAAAAAGCCTACGCAGCCAAGGAAATTCCTGTGGGGGCAGTGGTTGTCTTGAACAATCAGATCATTGGTCGTGGACATAACCAGCGGGAAGGTTTAAATGATCCAACTGCTCATGCTGAGATGTTAGCCATAACAGCGGCCGCGAATTCAGTGAAGGATTGGCGACTAAAAGATACTACAATTTATGTTACGCTTGAGCCCTGTCCCATGTGTTCCGGTGCGATTCTAAATGCCCGGATTCCCAGGGTTGTATTTGGTGCTGATGATCCGGAGCATGGAGGTTGCGGAGGTGCTGTTCAACTCTGTTCAGGTAAATATTTGAATCACAAAGTTGAGATAATCGGAGGTATTCTGGAGACCAGATGTAAGGGTATTCTGGATAGTTTTTTCAGAGAGAGCCGTTCCACAAAAAAATAGGTATAGGGTCTTAAGGCATTGCTGCCTTATTGGTCACATTTATATTCAATCGCAATTCACCAGTTGGTGATGGTCAGGATGGGCAGGTTCGCCAACCAAAGTTCGGAGAGCGTTGGTTGGCAGAGTCAAAGTCCGATTTTACACCTGATATTTGATTATTGGAGAGGTGGCAGAGTCTGGTTGAATGCACTGCACTCGAAATGCAGCGTACCTTCGGGTACCGGGGGTTCGAATCCCTCCCTCTCCGCTCTAGTTTTACAATAACTTAGGTATCCTCAATGCAGTGATAAGTTAGTGCACACAGTGGCACTTATTGAGACATTTCACGCCACCACATGCCATATTCTTTGACACTATTTTGACACACTATTGATCTCATGTTTGCTTTACAGAAGGATATCCATTAGCTGGGTAGAGGTACAAGAGGTGTTGGCTTGTCTTTTTTACAAAGACCATCCCATTCCTAAGAGGAAGATTAAAGAATCACAGATTCCGATCTCGTGGTCATATATGAGTAGCTTTTTCTACTCAGTCCCAACCTGGAAAATCCGGAGGACTTCGGACACCGATTCCGGAAGTTACCGGACACCGATTCCGTTTTTTACCGGACAGTGATTCCGGAAGATATCGGACACTTTCGAGGTGTCAATATTTAAAACCCCCTTGGCGATCTCATTAGGGTTGCCAGTCTCCTGTTCAGGGTGAACATGTCCTCTTTTAAATAAAGAGGATATCTATGAGAAGAAAGACACTCAAGAACAGCCCGCCTCATCGCTGGGCAAGGAGATTAAAAATGAAACATATCCGCAAGATCATAGAGCTGCATGAGCTGACAGGTCTATCAGTTCGTACGATCAGGAATGCTCTGAATTTGCCTCGATCCACAGTCAACGACCACCTCAAGGCCTACAAAGCAAGTGAGCTGCGCCTGGATCAGATCCAGACGCTGAATGATGATCAGATATACACGGCCCTGTTTGGTGAAAAGCCCAAGGGTTCAAGCCGACCATTGCCAGACTTCAGCAAGATGCATACCGAGCTGAAAAAGAAACATGTAACCCGTTCCCTGCTATGGGGGGGAATACCGTGAACAACATCCCGACGGGCTGGGATACTCCCAGTTCTGTGAGCACTACCGCCTCTGGTCAAAGAAGGTGAGCATCAGTATGCGTCAAGTGCATAAAGCTGGTGAGAAGATGTTCGTTGATCACGGTGGGCACTTCAAAATGGGCCACCCTGCTCCGTGGGCACTTGTTACCCCCCTCAAGTGGCCCAGTTTGACTTGACTTTTCAACATCAGAAGTGCTGTGGTAACTGGTGGATTGATCAATACTGTCAGCTGATAAAGCTGTTTGCTCTCGTTCCCATTTCTTGCGATAGATTGAAATTGTATCACGGTGTATACCGGTGGTTCTATTGATCTTACGGTTACTCCAGCCCAGTGTGATAATCGTTTGACCATGTCTTGTTTTTCCATCTTTAGAGTATTTCCCATCTATTTGGCTCTCCTTGTTTTTACAAAGAAAACCTAACGGTTTTTCGCTCTAAAGGTGGCCTGTTTTCAAGTGCCCCTTAGTGGCCCACTTT
>JAYEKW010000067.1:12855-41902 GCA_034716895.1 Candidatus Neomarinimicrobiota bacterium | reverse complement strand
CCCGGTTTTAGGATAAAAAAAACCCCCGGTGATGAGCCGAGGTTTTGGTCGAGGAGAGTCGCTCACCATTCATTAATTATGGTAAACCGTTAAAACGGTTCGTTGAATCATAGATAATCAGCAGCCCACGACTTAAGTCGTGGGTTTCTGTATTCTTAGGAGACCTACAACCGTTTCAACGGTTTATTTACTGACCCTAATTGATCGTAAACTTCCAGGCGCAGTAATACTCCTCTGGATGTGCATCCGGTGGACAGGCAATGCACAAAGTTGAGATCCTTGGATCAATGGTTCTGGCAAATTCGGTATACTCGACGATCCCAACGGATTTGCAGGGGAAATCCGGCAATCCATGTCTTTTTCTAGCAGATTGGACCCGACAATCGTTCATCCGAAAGACAAAACTGGTTTCAGTCTCATCTATGACTTCCTGAATATTCAGGCGAGCATACAATCGGTAGTTTAGAGCCTTCTTCAGTCCTTCCAGACCTGAATTCGGGGGTATATCATGACGTTTCATGATCCGCCGGGCTTCAATAACCGTAAATCTCCGCCACGCCTCAGTGTCACAGGCAATGGCTGCATCCATCCCAAAATCCTTTTCCACAGCTTGAAACCATAATCCATCATGGGCTAGCCAGTTCTTGGCAAAATCATCCATCATTCCGATGAGTTGTTCACGCGTAAGTTCTTTCAAATCTGACATTTCAATTCCTGTAACATTTGTTCATTGACGCCCTCGCAAAAAGTCCCTCTCGCCCGCCTGCGTATAACTTCGTGCGGGCAGGCAGAGCACGCAGAGCGCTGTATTGAGCCTGTCGAAATGACGCAAAGTGTTGATTATTATAAACATACGCCATATTTTCGTAACCTATTATAATTATTGTAGTTAAGCGGTCACTGAGCCCAGTCGAAGTGTCGATATTCATATTTTTTCAAATACTTTTTGCGGTTCCGTCTTCATTATCATCAACACTTGCAATACTCAGAAAGGATTAATGCTCGCAACCCTTTTCAGGATTGTCTTTTAGCGTTCCCTCTATGTATGCCTTCAGCGCCCCATCAACAGTAACTTGATCTGTGATCACGGATTGAATATTCGCTCCTCTGAGATCATCATAGATCCGGCGCCCCATCCCCCGGGCCAGGACGAACTGACAATCAGACAATGCTGCCAGGATAGATGAGTGAGAATGACCATGCCTGGCTTGCTCACTGTGCTGATGCTCCTTCTGCTGCATGTGCATGGAAAATGTGTTAGGCCGGTATTCCTCTGATATAACTTTACCACCTTCGATTTCCGCAATCACAAATCCTAGTGTTCGTCCAAAGTGTTGTGCGATCGTCGTGCGATCGTCTGATGCAATTCCAATTTTCATTGCTGTTTCCTCCGTTTGAGCCATAAGTTATGATATTCTGAGCCTTCTTTCAGCATTCTTGCTCCACAACTTGGGCATTTTGCTGATTGACAGGGCAATCCAGGTTTATGAATTTCTTTTGTTTCACATTTGGGGCAAATGCAAAAGCGGGAATCTTCCTCACCAGTGGTGATTGGTTGTCGGTGACGTACATTTCCGCCATGGATATTGAGTACTTTTCCGTTGATCAATGAATCAGCCACTTTTTGATGGGCGCTCTTGAGAATACGACCTAGGGTCTGTCTGGAAACATTCATCATGCGAGCTGCATCAACCTGATACAATCCTTCCAGGTCCGTTAGCCTTAAGGCTTCCAATTCATCCAGAGCCATCTCCACCCGCTCGCCTCCTTTTCGGCAATTCGGTGCAAAATGAGAGGCAGTCAGAGCATGCTGTATGCGTCTGCATTGCTTTGGTCGACCACGTTTTTTTTCGGAATCTGACATGGATCAATATAGGCATATGCCCATTATTATAAAGAACTATTTGTTATTAGACAGTTTTAGTTTTAGAGCATTGAATCGTAGATGATCAGCAACCCACGACTTGAGTCGTGGGTTGCCAAGCATTAAAATAGTTGAATCAATAACTCTGACTGGGATGAGCCTTATCGTGGCATCTCAATGTGCAGGAGCCGTGTCCCGGTTCGGTTCGAACCACTGCCAGGACTCCATTTAAGGGCTGAATAAAACTGGCATTAAGATCAATCAAGCCTGGATATTCAATACTCCCATGGGGGTCGTGACAAGCCGAACAGGCGTATCCAGCATCCTGTATATGAAGTTGATGAAATTTGAAACCATTGCTTTGAACCACCCGTTGCTCCTCATGACATCTGAAACAGAGTTGGTTCTCTTCCAGGCTGGCAAAAGGAAAATCAGTATAGGAGGCTTTCAATATGTGGGGGATATTCGATCCATGAGGACCTTTGGTTCCAAGCGGATCGTCATTGCCATGACAATCAGAACACTGGAGCATGGATTGTTCACTCCATTCCGGTTTCAGGCTTGGTACAAATGGATTGTTACCAGGAGCTTCAATAGGATGAAAGCTCATATTGGTTCGGGCAAATAAAAGACCGACGTTGTTCCCAAATGTGGCATTCTGATTCATACCATGACATTTATAGCAGGTCTCATACTCATAATCAGAAATTGCTTTGGAGAAACCCCGACTGTCAACTCCAGGCACGTAAATTTGGGAACCATCAATAAAAGGTGAGTGTGTATGATCTGAGGCAGCATGAGGATTGTGACAATCACTACAGCTAACAGAGCGGTCTCCAGCCAGACCTGAACTCCAATTATCCATGGGTTCAGCTTGAGCGACTCCGGGTGAATTCCATCTGATGGGGTGACTGAAGGTCTTGTCAAAGACAGCTTCCAGATCCGTTTCACTGGCTACTTCTTGATCTGAATCTGCTGAGCCATCGTGACAACTCAAACACAGTGTATTTTCATCTGATGTCAATAAGTTTGCCGTTGGAGGAACCGCATGAATATCATGACAGGCGGCGCAAGCCATTTCACTCATGGCCGAAAATCGTGGATCCGCTGGGTTTCCATGAGTGGAAAGCTCCCAATTTGCCATTTCATGACAATCAAAACAGATCTGTGATGCCTCAGCTTCTATTCGCAGAAAGTCTCCTCGTTCATTATTGTGCGGATCATGGCAGGTCACACAGGTGATCGCTCCAGTCTCTGATATGACCAACGGGCTGTCCGATGAGGGAAGATGAGTTTCTAAGTCATTCTCCGGGAAAGCAAATAAATGTAAATTATGGTTCTTGTTTCTCAGTCCATCTCCACCCAGTAGTGACACTTGTTGATGAGGGCTGGTCTGGCGATGATGGAAACCGGGAGCCATGCTGCCATCATGACAGAATAAACAGCTCCGACTATTTGCCTCGGCTGGTAAGAGCTCCCCCGCTCCCGAATCAACAACTTTTTCTACATTAAAATCTTTGATTGCTTCCTTGCGATACCAGAGTGCTTCTACAGGAGCCATTTTGGAAGGGGTATGGCATTGCCGGCACAAAGTATAATCCTGGACTGTGGAATCACTACCTGCCAGAGCATCTTTACCAAAAAAGTTGTGAGGTGTGAAAGCGATCTTGCTCTTTTCAAGTAGTTCCTGTTCAATTTGTCCACATACTGCGAAAGCCAAAACCAGGACAGTTAGACATGTTCTAATGATCATATTTGCCTCACAAAGCGCAGCCAAATGCGCGAATCTTGCTCCAGAGCAGTACTTGGTGAACCAGCACTCTGCAATTCTAGCGCATAGCTGAATAGATCTGTTCTAAATTTCAAAATGGCACTTAACCATAGATAGTCGGGATAGATCTCAGATTGAAATCGATACGAACTGTTAAAATTACAGCTGAGATTCGAGGTAACCCGCCGGAAGAATCTGGTATTCAGAGAGAAGCGCAGATCACTGTCCGGATCCCGAATATCCAGAACCGTTTGATAATAAACTGCAAATTGATTTTTTTGGCTGAAGGTCTTGAAATAGAGCTCATCAATAATGGCATTTTTGAGAGTATCTGGTGAGAAATCAAGATCAGAACCGATGTGGGTATGTACCTTTATGTGGTTCCCCACTTGATGACGTCCCCCTGGTAGAAAGGTCGTTGTCAGGCGCAGTTTATGGCGGATATCGTAACGCGGATCACCTGTTTCATCAATTCTTTGGAAGAATTCAGCACTCAGATCATCGCGTATCTGCAAGGTGATAATTTTGGAATTGATCAACTGTTTCGATTCAGTCGCCTGTAGTAATACATCGATCCCTTTTCCATAGCGATATGATTCTTTAAAGCCGGCATCCAGATTCCCCCTGACGAATCCCTGGCGTCCTACATTCCAGTGGGTGCTAACGCCGTAAGACCGCCAATGGAAGATATCAAGTGAATCTGGAACCGTTACCTGATTACCCCGAAAGACCAGATCCAGACCAAATGTCGGCCGCCATTGGAAACGATATCTCAGATCGTAATTACGACGCAGTAATGTTTGGGAACCATAGGCAAAATCACCCTGACTAAAACGAGCCCAGATCTTTTGGCGCTGTGACAACTGATAATTCAAACGATGAGAGAGCCGCCAGAAATTATAGTCTCCAGTCAAATAAATTGAGTTTGAAGCTGTCCAATACAGATTCTTAAAGGGACTACCACCCCATTGCAGGGAAGTCATACCAGCCTGCTGGCTGGCTAAAGTATCTCGACTCCAGATATCGCTTTCGCCAGTTAAACGAAATTGCATTCCTGCCAGGCGCTGATCTATATGTAGTTGGACAAATTGTTGATTGGTTCGGATACTATCCCGATGATTGATTTCCTGTGACCGTATACCGGTAGCGATGGACAGACGAGTACCACTTGAGAAATGGGCACCAAGCTTTATACCATGTACAAATTCCTTATACTCCAGTGAATCAGAAAATACTTGCATGGGGTTGCGTAGCCGGGAGTATGAAAAAAGAGCCAGGTCCATGAACTTAGCCGGTTTTAAGCTGGTTCGAATACCGTATTCTGGAGTAATCTGAGTTTTGGAAAAGGTTGTATTCCCCCGGAGCACGCCTCCCAAAGTCAGCTTGTAATTCAAATTCAATAGAGCATTGCTGCACCCTTGTAAGCCCCAGGCAATGCGTTCCTGGTGAACAAAACTGCTACCGGATTCACGGGTACTATCCAGATCGAAACTAAGATTGCTTTCAATGAATCCTGTTTGCCCTATGGGAGCCGCCAGCGTTGCAGAAACCAATAACATCAGTAGCAGTAACAGTCGAGCTAACACAATCATCTCCCCTGGGCCAAATAATGAAAGACCTGCACCCGATTATTATATTGGTCCACAATATAAAGGTTGTCTTGCGCATCGAAGGTCAGAGCCGCCGGCAATAGAAACTCTCCGGGCTGGCTGCCATGTTCTCCCCAGAAATACAACAGTGCCCCGCTGGGATCAAATATCTGAACATTTCCGAAAGCTGCATCTGATACAAAAACATAACCATCTGAAGAGATGGCAAGTCCACGCGGATATGAGAAGCTACCTGGAACACGATCATAACCACCAAACCCTGATAAATACTTGTAATCTGGCGATAAAAATTCTACTCGGCGGGTCAAGCCATCAAGTATTACAAGATTGCCTTCGCTGGTAAAATCCACATCCAGAGGTGCTTTAAGGATTTGTCTACCCAAACGGGTATTGTTCAATCGCGTTTTTAACTGACCGTTGGTGTCCGTGATCAAAATCTGATGGCCAGGAGTATCAATAATATATAATTCATCTGTATGGGGATTGGCTTTAAGTCGTCCCGGCCGTTGCAGGCCTTCGATCTCAAGTGTGCCCAAATTATTAAGCTTCAAATCAAATTGGTGTATCAACCCCGTTTCAGCATCAGAAACATAGATCACACCATTGATCAGGGCAATACCTTGAGGAGACACGAACAGTCTTTCACCAAAGGTCACTACCGACTTTAGCTCACCTGCATCACTAAACTGATACCTCAGAACCCTGGCTGCATCAGCATCAACAACAAAAATTTCGCCAGCTTCCCCTGCTGTAACGGCACTTGGTCTCACCAGAAAAAGTGACGCAGTGGGTCCTGTGATCTTGCCCCATAAACGTTTTAAAAATCCATCCTGAGATGTAGGTCCCTCACCCAAAAAATACTCAAACGTAAGGAACGGTTGATTCATATCTGCCGGAAAGGATAAGGACTCGACCTGTGGACTTTTCGCTGCACAGGAGATGATGATTATTGCCAACATACAGGTAATAAACACTTTAAATGTTTTAGCCATTAGTAACGTTTCCTCTTCACCGGATCGTGGTAATAATTGTATTTCCAGAGAGTATTGGCTCCATGACAATCAGTACACAGGGTCTTATGACTGGGATTTCTGAGAAAGGATGTCATATAATCGCCTTCGTCATTTTCTGATAAAGGTTGCCTAAAAGCTTCTTTGAAAGACCATTGGTGCGGGTCGTGACAGGTGAAACAATCAACAAAGCCGAACATTTCGCCAGGCTTATCACGATCAAAGAGCGGGAAATCGATCCAATCACCGGTGCCTCGGGCATTGTGGGTCAAGGTTCCGTATTCATGGGGATGATTCCAGGCCAGGGGGACTTTTTCAGCACCACTGGCTTCAGCCTGATGACAGGAAAAACAAAATTTTTCATTATAGGTTTCACCAGCCGCCTCATCCCAAACACTGAGAATCCCAAATTCAGTTTTTGAATTATGGGCAGTATGGCAGAAAGAACAGGCATTCTGATCACCATCACTTAGATCATGATCGGTCTTTAGAACGGTCCCTTGTTCCTCATGGCAACTGAGACAAAGACCAGGTTCCGGCCAATTGCTTATCCGCAGAAATGAATTTGCATCATTGCCAACCAGGTCTACTGCTTGCGAATGCTCTCGCACTGCACCCCACTGGTGGGGATCATGACAGGTAATACAGGTCAGCTCTCCAGCATGGGTTGGCAGATCTTCAGTGACTTGAAGCTGCATTCCCATGGGATGATCAAATCCGCCGACCGTAGTGGGATAGTGGACCTCTGTATGACAAGATTCACATAAGCTCCTGGTCAGGTCTGAGTCGTTAGCGCCAGTGACCTTTAGCCCTGCAGCTCCATGGGTGTCATGACAGACAGAACACTGGCCATTAAATGCTCCAGTACTGCGAAAATGCTGCTGAAATCCTTCACGCACCACACTGTGGTCTGAATCTTTGATCATTTTCTGTTCATGATGACAAGCTGTACATAACTGCCCCTGGGCATCATCAGGTAAGCGCAGGAAGGATGTATATTCACTCCCCTCCTCGTTGGTTGCTGTCACAGCAGCATGCTTTTGTGAATATTCCCACTGATGGGGATCATGGCAGGAAGTACAGAGCAACTTATCACCTGCATTGATTCCCAGGGCAGGAATATCCATTTCAAGATGCTGGCCACCCACCGGATGTCCTGAATGAGTAATTGATTTCTCGCGAGCCAGGCCGTTGTTCATGTGACAGGATAAACAATAACCATTTTTTCCTGCTTCAGCCTCTAACCCGGTGAACCACATAAATTCACCGCCACCATTGTGACTTATATGGCAGGGTGCACAGACATCCTGATCTTCCAGACTGGGACCGATGGTATTGTTTTTATTCTGCAAGGTGGTAGTCAGATCATGATCGGTCAGTTGAATATTAAAATAGGGTTCATGACAGGCTGAACAAAGTTCACTGCGATCCTTGCCAGCGACACCGGTGACGCCCTGATCACCATGGATCGGATGACAGGTCATGCATTCCAACTGCTCATTTTCACCAAAGAATGGATTTCCGGGTAGATTATGTTGAGTAACCTGCACATGAATGGGATGGCTGGCATGATTCGCTGCTTGATCAGAATGACAATCCAGACACATCGCTGAATTATTAACCTCTACTCTTAAAAAGGGAGCCAAGCCGCCTGCCCGTTCAGGTTTGAGAGCGTGAGGCGTGTGACAGGTACCGCAATATATCTCATCCTCGGCACCCAGAGGCAAGCCCTGAACGTTGATATGGGTCTTATCTAAATTGACCTGGTGATTGGTTGAGCTGAATACTTCACGTGAGTCCATAACATAGCCATCATGGCAGGAAATACACATCTCCCGATCACTGACAACAGCTGGCTTACCATCAATAATGGTGCTGGTAGAAATCTCCGGTAGTAACTGACCAGGATTATCCAAGTCATGGTGCCACTGGGCGTGGCAGATCACACATTCTTTCTCATCATTTCTATTTCGTGAAAGCTGTCCCCAGACCAATGTAGGGATCAAACAGGAGAGCAGGCAAACGATCAGATATCTTTTGTTCATCGGATCTTGATCCCTAGAACATCACCGGTGCCACTCTCAACCACCCACAACATATCCTCAGTTCCCCAAACCAGACCCAGCGGATTCTCCAGGCGCAAATATTCTGAATTTCCAGTGGTCAAAACGGTCCCCTGGCTGCTCTGGCTTTTAAAAAAGTGAATCGATCCTGTAAAACTATCCGTGATCACAAAAGGGCCAGCGGGATGAGCCGCAATTCCCTTAGGCCTATATAAACTTCCCTGTGTAATACCCCAATCAGCGATCTGACCACGATAACTTCCATCAACATTAAACAATTGGATCCGACCATTTAAAACATCACAAACAAAAATGCGGCGCTCTTTACCCAGACTGATGGTCGAGGGATAATTGAAGGTCGGGCCCACTGTACCCTTGTGGCCAATGCTGTTTTTAATATGTCCTTGCCGATCAAGTATTAGGATCTGGTGACCATCATTATCCACTACCCATAGCCGATCACCAACAGGTAAAACATCGGTTGCATCGATCTCTGGAGTGAGTGGCAACTGGGCTTTGAGCACCAAATATTTGTCCAGGATAAACACAGCATTTGCTTCAGTATCAGTTATCAGTAGTCCACCTTTAAGATCAGCGGCCAATCCCAAAGGTCGTTTTAACTCGGCAAATCGCAAGACTTCATGTTTTCCGCTTTGATCAAATACAAGTACGCGACTATTAACTCCATCAGCGACACAAATACGGCCATCCTCCAGCAGGGCAATATCAGTAGGACGATCCATACCGGCCTGAAAGCGGTGTATGATCTCTGCCGACGGTTGAGCCAAAACCGCTGTGACAAGAATAATAAAAAGAAGCAGATGTTTCATCGTCTAGAAGCTCGGAATGTAAAATTCATCATATTTTTGATAGACTGATGGCGTACTGAGGGTGCTTAGCTCCAAAGCGCGCTCCTCTGAATAACCCAGTTTGGACCAATCGATGACCGGCTTCTGGTTATGGCAATTTTCACAGGTAAGAGCCGATTCAAGATCCTGACGATAGTTATTCTTGCAGAGTTGATCCTGTTTGGTCCGATCATTTTTGATATCTTCAGTTAATTGGCTCAAAAATCCAGGGTCGGTCTGTCCGGTAAAAGCAGGGGTGTTGGAATTGAAACCCACCAGTTGAACTGCCATAAGCGGACTGTCAGGCAGCAAAACCTTAGCTACCGTTGCGCGTTCAATATCAACCCAATGATAGTTCTCGGCGATCTCCGCTGTGTGGCAGGTTTGGCAGGCGATGAAATTACCATGCATATTCAAGAAGGCGCGCCATTTGATATCTTTATTATGGGGTAACGGTGTGTGACAGCTCAAACAGTTCGAACGGTATTCCTGTTCGATAAAATTGACCGCAGGGTAATAGTGGAAGTTCTCCAGGGAGGCTTGCAAATCCTTCCCGATATTTTCAACTACAAAAGCAGGATCAGCCTTTATGCTGGCCGTATCTGCCAAAGCATCCTCCACCAGATCACTGGAAGTCAGGGTAGCTTTGGTACCAATACGCTCGAAAAAAGCAAAGGTCATGATCAAGCCGGTAACGGTGAGCAGGACAAAGAACACATAACCCAGGGCAAAGAATCGTCTACGCATGATATTCCTCCGTGAACTCGTCTGCATCAAGCCCATGTTCTTCTTCAACTTCATGTTCAGAGATATATCCCGTGGCCCAGGCTCGACTCATGGGGAATTTCCCAGGTCGCCAGTGGACCAGATAAAAGTGCCAGACAATGATCGCCAGAACGGCCAGAATAGCCTCCAGAGAATGAACCAGTCTGGCAACATCCACCCAAAATTTGGGTCCGAGATGTTCCAACCAGAGGATCACACCAGTAGCTGTCATCACCAGAGTACCCCAGGCAAATGCCAGATATTCCATTTTTTCAGCGTAATTGAAATAAGGCATTTTTGGCGGGTCTTTTTTAATATTCAACAAGTAGCCAATATTATGTACGATGTTAACCGCATCAACTGGCTTGGGAATCATGGCCATTAAGAGTTTACGACCCCGTCTGGTGAAAATGGCATAGCCAATGTGATAGATACTAACAGCAGTCAGAGCGATGGCAAAAATGCGGTGAATCCATTGTCTGAGAGCTCCCAGAAACAGCCAATCCGGCACCCAGGCCACATCATTCAGCGGTGGTATCCAGAGTAGGGCTCCGGTGATTGCCAGTCCAGTGAATGAGACAAATACAATGATATGTGAGATTCGCTCAGCTTTATTCAGCCGTAGGAAGAAGCGTTGTTCTGATGAAGGCGGCATGGGATGTTCTTTGAGCACCCTCCGGGTCTTCAGAAAATCCAGGAAATTATGGAGCAGCATAAATCCTATCACGCCAACGATCAACAGGATATAGACATTCTTAACCCAGAATAAGACTTCAGACTTCCAGCCAGTATAGCGGAAGTGCATGGAACCTGTTACAAAAGAATCACTGGCACCCTCATGGCAACCGACACCGCCACAGGTCTCACCCACTTGCAGAGGATGGACAGTGGATCGCACATCTGACTGAGGGAAAACGGAATGATAATCGTGACAATCCGAGCATACTGGTAAACGATCATCACCAAAGGTAAAACCGACTCCGTGGTAAGTATCCATGAATGAGGCTACCATATTGTCCTGAAAAATACCTCCTACCAGAGTTGAATCAGTATGACAATTGGCGCAGACCGTCATTTTGCGTTCCTGGGTCCAGAATTCGTGTGAATTACCATGGAATTCCATGTGTTTGATGGCGTAGGTCAAGCCCTCGGGTTGATGACATTTTGAGCAATTGCTGCTGATCTCAGAAAAGATGAGTCCCTCAGTTGATATCTGCTGGGGATTGATATGGCAACTTTTACAACTCGGTTTGAATTCATCAGATTCATCATTTCGCATGCCATGAGCTGAGGCTTCCAGCTTCTCGACCACAGGAGCATGACTAAAAGGGGTTCCGCTAAAGGGATCTTCAATGTGGCAGGATTGGGCGCAATCCACTGTTTTCGGAGTAGGATCATGGGGAATATTGGTCACATCAGAGTGACAGGCAGTACAGGTCAAACGAGCATGTACAGAATTTTGGAAAGCTGCCTCATCAATAAAAAAATTATGAAATTCACCAGAGGCATCCATACGACCAAAAAGTTTGTACTGATGGCAACTCATGCAGTTCTCTTCATCTGCTAGAAGGGTTATGGAAAAGCCTAAAAGCAAACAGAGGAGCAGGTTCTTCAACAGTGAGTGTCTGAGTGTTTGGGTGGATTTATGATTCATTTAAACCTCTATAGATCGTGACAGGCAAGACAAAGCTGCTCTTTTGATAGTCGCAAACGCCATTGATTTTCCTCAGGGCCGATAAAGACAACTTCTGCTTTGTTCAACACACCGCGTTGATGAGTATAGTGACAGGTATTACACTGTATTTCCTGATTGGCAGACAGGGGAAATTGCAGCTTGAATTGTTGCTCTGTTGTCAGCATGGTTTCGTGAATCTGCTTGACATCAGGTTCAATGGATTTGCCCAGGTGCTGGTTCTCATGACGGTGGAGTGCATGACACTTGTTACAAGTGGGTGTCATATCCAGTCGCATGAGTGAATTTCCGGGAGCATCAGAAGTGATATCAGGCACCTCCAGATGACAATGTTGACAGGTAGATTCATCTATTTTGCCATCTGATGAAATCTGCAAATGAGGATTTAATTGCTGGAAGGCATCCGTTTGGTGACAGGTAAAACAAAAGTCCAACTCGCTTTTGTAGGGTCCGCCTCGTAAAAATGTTTGATTCGCCCGGTCAGTCTTGCAAGCAACGACGTGACAGGTAATACAACTGAATTGTTTCTCTGAAATGATCTTAAAATTAACTGGAATGGTAATGCCTACAGCATGGATATTGATATTATTCAGCTGGTGGATCTTATTATTGACGGCCTCCCGTGAATGACAGGCATCACAGGCAGCCGGGTTAAAGTTACTGAGGTTTGGTTCGCCCTGTTTAAAGTGACAGTCTGCACATTGGTCAGAACCATGGGGATTAATAGTTTCCAGAAAGGTTAATTGCCCATAACAAATACCTAAGAAGAAGAGGGAGCCGAATAAAATTCGACTCCCTCTCAATAATCCTAATGAATAGATCTTATTCAATTAAATGCCTAATAAGAAATTATTCCATTGGGAAGTCAGCAGCCAATGCAGACCACTTATGAGATTCAAGAGTATGATAGATCATACTGTTAGCACCAAACTTAAGGCTGGTTGCATCATAGCCCAGAGCAGTTAACCAGGCTGTCATCATTGAAGATGTCTGACCGGTCCAGCAATAGGTTGCAATGGTTTGTGAAGGGTCAAGAACATCCAGGCCGTCATTGGCAATGGAAACGCTACCTGGTTCTGTCCGGTAAGCTCCAGCTATGTGACCATAATGATCCCAGTGTTCCTGTTCCCAACGGTTGTTGATCTGATAGTTGTCAGGTGCGCCAAGGATCGTTGCAGCAGGAGTTCCTTTAAAACCGTCCAAAATAGCGTCAACACGTTCGGCCAGAATTGCAGCACCGTCAGTCAGATCGGTGTTAATAACCGGATCATCATTGCCGGAGAGCAGAGCAGGGGGAGCATCCATTGCCCAGTTTGCATTGTCTTTGGCGATACTATCTACTTTACCTGACCATGAGTCAAACTGAGCAGCCCAGCCACTCATGCCCCACTTGAGAGTTTTAGCATCAGTATAACCACTCAGACGCAAGGCTACCACAGCGTGAGCTGCTGATTGTCCTGAGAAGCATGCTACCAGAACTGGAAGATCACTTGTATTCTGAGCTTCAACAGTTGTTAGAATATCACCATAGTCAGAATAAACGGCTGTGGGGATATGTCCTTCGTCATACTTTGCTTGTGATCTGATATCAACAATAAAGTAATTGGCTTCATTGCCGGATATAGCCGAAGCAGTGGTTATCCAACCATTGATCACATCGGTAACATCCATGTCGTTATCAAGCATGTACTGTGATAATACCTGGAATGCTGTATCTTCATCTTCTTCCTCTGTACTTTCACAACTTACCATTAGCCCCAGTGCCAACACTAAAACTAAAACTAGTCTCCAATCAAGTTTCATTTTACCTCCTTGTGGTTTTTTGAACTTGCTTTTACGTTTAAAATTCATGACACGCAGAGCAATTACTTGCCGATCCCAGACTGGTTAAAGCATTTGCTTCAATCTCTCCGCTGAGATCATCACCGGTGATCTCCCCTGCCGGTGTCATATCTTCGTTTGTTAAGTATAAATCTATATTTAGCAATGAACTATTCCCAGAATCACCATGCATGTGACAGTTGTCAGCACAAGTCTGATCTGTATACAACTGAGCACTGGTGTCAGCCCAGGTGGTATCTACCAGTGTTCTGGCGGTCCAGCGTTGAATATTGTGAGGACTGGTGTACTTCCAGGTTTCCATAACATTAAAATTAGGCATGCTGCTAATTCCCCAGGGTGCATAAGCATCAGGGGATACCGGTACGTGCCGTACTGTGATCCAGGCTGAATTCTCGTGGGGGTGATCTGATTGTCCATAATAAGGGTTACGACCTAATTTGAACTGTGCATAGACCCGGTATTCACCTGAGTTATCTGCTTCATATTCGTGAGTCCATTCACCAGCATGGCAGGTGTTGCAATTATTGTATTGCTGTGAATGACAGACAAAGCAAGACAGGTCGGCACCATCATCAGCATCAGAATTGGGCCAATGTTGTGCATGAAAGGCATTATCATCCCGGTCAACCTCGTGACAATCCACGCATTGAGGCAGATCAGCTACTTGATAGCGGGAAGTAAGTTCCACATCAGTGACACCATCACCGTGCATATCTTCCTCATGGCAATCCAGACAAGTATAGCCAAAATCATTATGAACATCCGGTACATTGCCGGGCACCCGATCCTGGTTGGCATTCCAGTCATCCCCAACGCGGGAACCGTGACAAGCCGTACAAACATTCTCTTCGCTTGGTGTGGCAATAAATTGATGGCTATATCCCACACGTTGTTCCAGAAAGCCGCCACCTGTGGTGTGGGGACGACTGATATGACATTGTCCACAAGTTGTGTGGCAGCTGGAACAATCTTCAGTAAACGCATTTTGTATATTTTGATCCAGATGATCAAAGGACGATTCGCCATTTCGTAGAGCGACATGAGCCTTTTCACCCCATAGATTACTGTGAATGCTGGTCTCGTTCCGACGAACGATATCGGAGTGGCACATGCCGCCACTACAGCCCTCTTCACCAATGGCAGATGGGTCTCGCAGCATACCGACATGGGCTGAATTGTAAGCTGTTGTATCATCTACTGCATCAACAGGTGAAAATCCCCCATGACAGCCAGTACAACCGATCGCTGCATGAGTCGGGTCAATATCTGCATAAGACTCAACTCCGCGAGTTGCGTTTAACCTGATCCAAACCTTTTCCGTAAGCGTCAACGGCGCCGCTCCGCCGCCTCAGCCAGGTACCGCATGACCATCATCCGGTGGATCGAGAACCAAATCATCAATAATAGCACTCAAGGTGCTTTTGCTGGTGTGACAGCCCTCGCAGCTATAATCGGTAAGCTCCCCTTCATCCACAGGATTTATGGCATCACAACTCCAAAACAGAGTACTGAAGGTCAGTACGCTAACCATGATAATTCTTTGCATCAGTCGCATTTAAATTTCACCTGAAGTATTTCTTTTAGGTTATCGACATTTAACACTTGTTGGTAAACTACACAGGTTCTGCAGTTCTCACCTTTGACCCGACAGGGTGTATTCTCAAAATCCCAACAGGGTCGGCAACTTTTCGTGCCAGCCGGACACACTTCATGATCTTCCAGACAACAGGGCTTCATTTCATAGCAGGGCAACAAGGATAATAAATACCTGATCCCGGCAAAATTGAGCTTATTCTCGTGAATCTGTCTTTGAATGCATTTGATCCATTCGATGTCTGCATTTGTAAAGCGGCGGTGACCTGAGGACAATTTATAAGGTACAAAGAGACCTTCTCGCTCATAGAGTCGCAGGGTCTCAACTGAAATGTTCAGTAACCGGGATACTTCCTGGGGAGAGTGTAACTCCTCTTTAGAGAGGCACTCGGGCTGATTTTTGTTATGCTGAGATAATTTCATATTTTTCTGTATTTTGAAATACCGTATTTACAAAGTGCGTGCCAAAAATTGTGGTTTATTGTGAAAATAATATTTCTTGCCAAACATATTGGCCGGGATTAACCGAATAGTACGTTTTGTAAGCAAAATACGTGTGTGTTATTAGCTGTTAGTGTCTGTTATATTTTGTGTCTAATATTGTTTTTCTGTAATTGTCTGAAATTCGAGAAATCATTCTCGCATCTGAGAGATACCTAGTGTCACGTTAAGCATGATATAGCGCAACCAAGCCTTGTTCTTTTCCCCGCTAACTGCGTTAAATATTGTTACTATAGCTAGGGCTATGGTAACAATATTTGCCTTGTTATCGAAAAAAATCCCCGCGACTTTTTGCACATCTCATGCTTAACATAACACTAGTACAATCAGAACTGGAAGAAGGGTAGAGATTACACTACCTTGTTACCATGAAAACAAAAAATTATATTCGCGCAGCTTTAACCCTTCTTTGTCTAATCTCAATTAGCTTTGGTCAAGCCAAGGGAAACATTCAGGATCTTGAGACACAACTTCAAACACAAGGACTGATCAATATTCACACCCTTGCTCCGGATATCCTGGTGGAGTTGAAATACTCAACTACTGATAATTTTCTGGGTGCAGATACCTATGGTGATCTGGAAGATTGTTATCTACAGCCCAAAGCAGCCAAAATGTTGAGCCAAGCTCAAGTTTTTCTAAAGAAAACCCACCCGAAGCTCACTTTACTGGTTTATGATGGTGTTCGCCCCCGCTCGATCCAACGAAAAATGTGGGCATTGGTAGTCGGTACACCCTCTCAGGATTATGTGGCCAATCCGGATCGGGGCTCAGTTCATAATTTTGGTTCTGCTGTAGACCTCACTTTGGCCACCAACGATGGGAACCCCCTGGATATGGGTACTGCCTTTGACTATTTTGGCAAACTGGCTCAGCCCAGACATGAAGCGCAATTTCTTAAAGAGGGTCACCTGACCCAGGAACAAATCAACAACCGTGAGCTGCTTCGCACAGTCATGACCCACGCCGGCTGGCAGCCAATCTCAATTGAATGGTGGCACTTTAATGCTGTCCCCGCAAAAGTTGCTCGTTCACAATATCGGATCATAGAATAGGGTCAGCTTGTGAAAATCAAAATCAACATAACCGATTTTAGCAGAATCAGTAAAGGGTTATCATACTGTCTATTACTCCTAATAGTTGGATTGAGCCTTGCTCAGGGGATGTCAAGATTCGGTGATCTGCCAACTGACGAATTTGCCCGGCGCCGAGCAATATTTTTAAATGAATTGGCTGATCTGGATGCTTGTGCCATCATTCACTCAGCGCCTGGTTATGAAAGAAATCATGATGTCGAGTACCCCTATCGTCAGGATTCTGACTTTATTTATCTCACGGGATGGCCATTTGCCCGAGGCATTTTGGTACTCACTCCTCAACCATCAGAATCAGATCAAGCTGAAGCAACCCTGTTTGTGCCTGAACGAAATTCCAAAATGGAAGTTTGGACCGGTCCCAAAGCTGGTTTGGAGGAAGCATCAGCTCTGACGGAAATCGATCAAGCGCTGGCTTATGATACATTTTTTGACCATCTGGGGAAATTAGTGTCAGGTTATGAACGCTTGGTGATCTCAGATGGAAATGATCTTGATTTCCAAATAGATCTTACCAAAAAAATGAAGCACTCCCGGCAACGTCCTATCCTGATCCAGGAAGCCGCAACGCTTTTAAAATCACACCGTCTCATAAAATCTGATGCTGAGATAAAAGCTCTGGAGCAGGCTATTGCGATCACAGGTGAATCACTGGTTGACGCTTTCAAAATCATCCCCACCCTCCGTTTCGAATACGAAGCTAAAGCTGAGATAGAATACGGTTTCAAAAAACGCGGTGCGATCCGATTGGGCTTTCCATCTATCGTAGGTGCCGGAAAGAACTCGACCTATCTACACTATGAGGACGATCGTGGGAAATTGAATCCGGGAGACATCCTGCTCATGGATGTTGGAGCAGAATGGGAGTATTACTCAGCCGATATCAGCCGTACTGTTCCAGTCAACGGGACTTTCAGTACTGAACAGGCCTTACTCTATCAGTTGGTTCTGGATGCTCAAATTGCTGCAATAAAAAGTGTCAGACCCGGTGCTGCTTTCAGAGAACCACATCACGTTGCAGTTAAAGTGATTACCAAGGGGCTCATTGATCTGGGTTTACTGGAAGGTACTGTTGTAGACCTGATCAAGACAAAAGCATATCGGAAATTCTTTATGCATGGTACTTCTCACTGGCTGGGGCTCGATGTCCACGATGCTGGTGGTTACTTGAATGCCGACGGACAACCTCATCTTCTCAAAACCGGAATGATTCTAACCGTTGAACCGGGTATCTATATTTCCGAATCAGACGATGTTGACCCAAAATGGTGGAATATTGGTATTCGAGTTGAAGATGATGTACTGGTTACAACAGATGGACACCGTGTTCTCAGTGCATCGATCCCGAAAACTATTGATCAAATTGAAAGGCTCATGCAACCCTGATGATATCAGGTTAGCCTCTTTTAGCCGCGAATTAACACGGATGAACGCTGATAGAATTTATTTGAAAAACAGCAAACAGTTGCGAATGCTATACTATTTTATATCACCACTCTGCGCCTCTGCGTCTTTGCAAGAGGATTTTCCAGGTAACCATCAAACGTTTGACATGCGAATAACTCCCGTCTATATTGCGCGGCTTTGACAATGAAGTTAAGTATAAACACAGTGCCGAGAGGCAGATCAGAGCAGGTCTTTGACAGCATAGCACAACTGCAGCACGATGATAGTATTGAGTGGAAGCCGCTCAACTTGGATTTGAAGTTGAGTATCGATCGCCAGGATCAAAATATTTATCTAAAGGGGTCCGTTACCTGTACCGGTTTATTTATTTGCGCAACCGGGATGGAGGAATTTGAGGACACCCTCAAAGGCAACTTTAAGATAATCCTGACTACCAATTCCAGACACATGGACGAGAATGAGAGTGAAGATATTGTTCTACTTCCCAGAAACCAAACTGAATTTGACCTGTACCCTTTGGTACATGATACCGTACTGCTAGCCATCCCCATTTCACATAATTGTGGACCTGATTGTCAAGCTGGTATTGCTTTGCAAAAAAGTCTGGAGACCGAAGTGAAACCGGATGAACGTTGGGCTAAGCTCAAAGATTTGTTCAATGAATAGGAGATTTTAACTCGTGGCCGTACCAAAAAGAAAAACATCACGGGCCAGAAGAGATAGACGCCGCACCCATTGGAAAACTACTCTTGCCGGTCTGATCACCTGCTCTAATTGCAGTGAACCGAAATTACCACATCGTGTATGTCCCCATTGCGGATATTACAAAGGCAAACAGATCATCATTCCAAAAGAAGTTTGATCCATTTGATATTTAAGATTGAATATTGAAGATTGAATATTGATTTCAACTCAACTGAGTGGGAATTATGGTAATTAACTGCCCAGCACAAAATAATATTTCCACCTACTCCGACCCCTTAACCTTGTCGCGCATGGACCACCGTTGTGGTTATAATAAGGTTTTGTGAGAAGGTATTGGTTCTAAAATGAAAATTGTGGTTGATTGTATGGGGGGCGATAACGCCCCTTTCATCAATATTGAAGGTGCCATTCAATATCTGAATGATGCTAAAAGCACTGGTGAGGTCATTCTGGTCGGCCAGGAAGATCTGATCCGCAATGATCTTCGATCACACCAATTTAAAAGTCCTCATCTGCACGTTCAACATGCCACTCAAATTGTTGAAATGCGCGATTCGCCCACAAAATCCTATAAAGAGAAAAAAGATTCCTCCATGCGGGTGGGCATTGATCTGGTCAAATCAGGAGCAGGAGATGCATTCATCTCCGCTGGGAATACCGGTGCTGTCATGACCTACTCATTGCTGAGCCTGGGTCGCATCCCTGGTGTAGACCGCCCGGCTATTGGTGCATTCATGCCACATGAGGGCGGGGCAACTCTCCTTTTGGATGTGGGAGCCATCGCTGAAGCAAAGCCCAAGAATCTCCTTCAATTTGGTATTATGGGCAGTATCGTCTACCGCAAGAGCACCAAAACAGATTCAGCTCGTGTGGCTCTGATGAGTATTGGTGAAGAGTCTGAAAAAGGGACACCGCTGGTCAAAGAGGCCAAGCGTCTACTGGAAGCCGCTGACATTGACTTCCGAGGCTATGCTGAAGGACGAGATATCTTTAATAATAAATTTGACGTGATCGTAACGGACGGATTCACCGGGAACGTCTCCTTGAAATTGGCCGAAAGCACCTTTAAGACTCTCTTTTCCATGATCAAAAGCAGATTAGATCGACCCAGTCGCCTGATCGGAGCCCGTTTGATCAAACCTGTTTTTACCGAGCTGGTGGGAATATTCGACCCTAATAATTATGGCGGGTCTCCCCTGCTGGGAATCAAAGGCATTTCCCTGATCGCCCATGGCAGTTCCAGCGCAAAGGCAATCAAAAATGCCTTATTTGAAGCCCAACGTTTGATCAATTCAAATTTGATCGATGCTATAGAACAGGAGATCACTGCGTCACTATCCAGTATCACCTATACAGCAATGGATGACGAGATCATTCATCACTAATCAATATTATTAATAAAACCTAACTGCAGAAAGCTTAGCGAACACAAAGTATAGTTTTACAAATGACTCTATTTATTCTCTTTCGCTTTCTCCATAATTAACTATTCAATAACAGGAAATATACAATGACCAGAGCTGCTATAACCGGAGTCGCCTCCTATGTGCCCGAAAAAGTATTGACCAATTTTGATCTTGAAAAAATGGTTGATACCAATGACGAATGGATAGTATCCCGCACGGGAATCCGGGAACGTCACATCGCTGCTGAAGGTGAAGCCAGTTCAGATATGAGTGTCAAGGCAATCACAAAGCTGTTGGAAGAAACTGGAACCACAGCCGACGAAATTGATGCCATCATTGTTGCGACTGTAACACCCGATATGCTTTTTCCATCAACAGCGGCCTTAATCCAGGAAAAGATCGGAGCAACCAAAGCCTGGGGCTATGATCTTTCAGGTGCATGTTCCGGTTTTTTATTCGCCCTGAAATCAGGTAGCGCCCTGGTCCAGACCGGCCATAAAAAGGTTATTGTAGTAGGTGTTGATACGATGAGTTCGATCCTTGATTATACTGATCGAAACACGTGCATCCTTTTTGGTGATGGCGCCGGTGCTGTTCTTTTAGAGCCTACTGAAGACGAGAACTACGGGATCATTGACGAGATCCTATACATCGATGGCTCTGGAGCAGATGCCCTGCACATGAAGGCTGGTGGCAGTCGTAAACCGGCTACCCACAAGACAGTTGATGCAGGTGAGCACTATATCTGGCAGGACGGCCGTAGTGTTTTTAAGAGAGCTTCATCTGATATGGCTCAAGTGAGTATTGACATTCTTGCGAATAACAATTTTAAAGCTGAAGATGTTGGTATCTTTATTCCCCATCAGGCCAATAAACGGATCATTGATGTAGCAGCCCGGCGAGCCGGCTTTACTGATGATCAAGTCCTGTTGAATATTGATAAATATGGCAACACCACAGCAGCGACATTGCCATTGGGACTGGATGAAGTGGTCCGCAATAAGCGCATCATGGATGGTGATCTGGTACTGCTGGCGGCTTTTGGTGCTGGTTATACCTGGGGCAGTATCCTCCTCCGTTATGGACCCGGTAAAAAGGTTTGATGATGCAGCGTGCTTTAATATTTCCCGGACAAGCCTCTCAATTTGTTGGGATGGCTCAAGATATTTATACTGAGCATGAGTCTATTCGAACCTTGTATGGAACGGCCAACGATATTTTGGGCTTTGATGTAGCTGATATCAGTTTTAACGGTCCCTTAGAAGCTCTGACAGAAACCAAAGTCACTCAACCCGCGCTCTTTGTAGCTTCGGCAGCCTTTTTCTCGCTGCTGCCTGCGTCGTTCGAGTTCCAGATGACTGCCGGACATAGCCTTGGTGAATTCTCAGCCTTATATGCAGCTGGCGTACTTAGCTTTGAGGATGCGCTCTCTATCGTCAAGGTCCGCGCTGAAGAGATGCAGTTAGCTGGAAAGGCTCAGTCTGGTACCATGGCTGCTATTCTCAACCTGTCACGAGAGGACGTTGAAAAGGTTTGTTTACATGCATCAAAGCGAGGCATCGTTCAGGCCGCCAATTATAATTCACCTGGGCAGATCGTGATCTCTGGAGAGACCAATGCTGTTAATTATGCTATGGAAATCGCAAAAAATCTCGGAGCCCGGAAAGTGGTTGGCTTAAATGTAAGTGGGGCCTTCCATTCCCCCCTTATGGCTCCAGCCGTAGTCGGTCTTACTTCCGCTATAGAAAAATCGAATTTTTCTCAGGCGAACGTCCCGGTGATTGCAAATGTGGATGCCGCTCCAACCTCGGATCCAGGAAAAATTAAAACCAACCTCATTCAGCAGTTGGAAAATCCAGTGCTGTGGGAGGATAGTGTTCATACGATGCTTAAAAATGGCGCAACAGAATTTGTTGAGGTCGGCCCCGGTCGCGTCTTGCAGGGGTTGATCAGGCGGATCGAACGTAGCGCCAATGTAAGTGGCATCGGAAACCAGGCACAATTGGAGGGATTATCATGATCGATTATCAGGGAAAAGTAGCTATTGTCACTGGCTCTACCCGCGGTATTGGATACCAGATCGCCTTAAAGCTGGCTGAACTGGGAGCCAAAATCGTGGTTAGCAGCAGAAAAGCTGAGGATTGTCAACAGGTTCAGGAAGCGTTTGAATCAAAAGGGTATACCTGTTTAGGAGTGGCTGCTGATGTTACTTCCGCGGACGCATGCAAAGCCTTGGCCAGTGCAGCAATTGATGCTTTTGGTCCGGTGGATATCCTGGTGAACAACGCCGGCATCACCAAAGACAATCTGATAATGCGTATGAAGGAAGATCAGTGGGATGATGTTATGAGCGTTAATCTGAAAAGTGTTTTTAACATGTCTCAAGCTTTGCTACGGAATTTCTTGAAATTGAAAGCTGGCCGCATTATCAATATCACATCCATCGTTGGGCAGATGGGGAATGCCGGACAAGCCAACTATGCCGCATCCAAGGCTGGTATTATTGGATTTACCAAGTCTCTAGCCAAAGAAATCGGCTCAAGAGGAATCACTGTGAATGCTGTTGCACCTGGTTATATTGCCACCGATATGACGGATGCGATTACAGCTGATGCCCGGGAAAAATTGTTTGCACAGATCCCTCTGGGGCGCATCGGAGAGTCAACAGACGTTGCCAATCTGGTGGCGTTTCTTGGGTCTGAACAGGCTGGATATATCACAGGTCAGGTCTTCAATGTTGATGGCGGCCTGGTCATGCAAGGATAGAACTGAAAGTTAGGAGAAAAAATAACATGTCAACTTTCGAAAAAGTACGCGATGTAATTGTTGAAAAATTAGGTGTAGATGCTGCCAAGATCACTGAAGATGCTTCATTTATTGATGATCTGGGTGCTGATTCACTGGACACCGTAGAATTGATCATGCAATTTGAAGAAGTTTTTGATATTGAGATTCCCGATGAAGATGCTGAAACCATCACCACCGTTGGAAAGTCTGTTCAATACATTGATAGTAAGCTTGGATAAGCTTTAATCTTCATTTTTTTTGGATGAAAACTGGGTTCACTAACGGGTCGATACTTGAGATCGACTTGATGGTGAATCCAGTTTTTTTATGAGGAGTGCCATGAAAAAGCGTGTTGTGATTACCGGCATGGGAGTTGTCTCCCCTCTGGGAAATGAACTGGATACTTTTTGGAGCAATTTGATCGCTGGGAATAATGGCATCACTACTCAAGATTGGCTGGTTGAAGCCAAATATAATGCCACAGTGGCTGCAGTAGTCAAAGATGACCTCAGTATTGATGATATTGTTGAGTTCAAAGAAGCACGTCGCATGGATCCTTTTACCCGCTACGCTGTACATTCTGCTAAAGCTGCCATTGGGCAGAGCGGGTTGGAGTTAAACAATGAGGATCCCACTCGAATAGGTGTCATCATTGGCAGTGGCGTTGGTGGACTACACACTTTCGAGGACCAACATGGCATGCTGGTCAAGCGGGGACACCGCCGGGTGAGTCCATTTTTCATTCCCATGATGATTCCTGATATCGCTGCTGGTTATGTTTCGATCATCTGGGGGCTGAAAGGTCCAAACTATTCGGTCAATTCAGCTTGTGCCACAGCAGCTCACGCCATCGGTCTGGGTTTGCGAGCTATCCGCTATGGTGATGCAGATGTCATGGTCTGTGGTGGTGCTGATGCAGCATTGACCACTATGGGATTTGCTGGTTTCGCCAACATGAAGGCGCTCACTTTTAACCCGGATCCTGAATCAGCCAGCCGTCCTTTTGACAAAGCTCGCGATGGGTTTGTCATGGGCGAAGGCGGCGGTATCTTCGTGCTCGAAAGTCTTGAGCATGCTCAAGCACGTTGTGCCACAATTCTGGCAGAGCTGGCCGGCTTTGGAATGACCGCCGACGCATACCACATCACCAGTCCTGCACCAGAGGGTGAAGGTGCTCAGCGAGCAATGCAGATGGCTCTGTCTGACGGTGATCTGGCTCCAAAAGATATTGACTATATCAATGCCCATGGAACCTCAACGCCAGCCAACGACAAAAATGAATCCATCGCTATTAAAAATGTTTTTGGGGATCACGCTTATCAACTGGCCATCAGTTCAACAAAATCCATGACAGGTCACCTTTTGGGTGCCTCTGGGGGTGTTGAGCTGGCTGCCCTGGTTAAAACGATCCAAACCAATACCATTGCACCTACTATCCACCATGATAACCCTTGTGACGAGTGTGACTTGAACTACACACCGAATGTTTCGATCAAGCGTGAAGTAAACGCTGGTATCAGCAATTCCTTTGGCTTTGGTGGTCACAACGCCGTATTGGCTGTAAAGGAATTCAAGGCCTGATCGAAGTACTATGAAATTTCTGGGCAAGCTCTTTCGGAAAACCAGATCGGAACTGCCGATCTCGGAATCATTTGCCCAGAATCTTAAAGCGATCGAAAACACTTTAGGCTATACCTTTAAGGAGCCACATCTACTGGAACGAGCGCTTACTCACAGTTCCTTTGCCAGTCAAAATAATATCAAATATTCTTATGAACGGTTGGAATTCCTGGGCGATGCAGTCCTGCAGCTAGTGGTTTCTGACTACCTATTCAAAACCCATCGGCATCTCAACGAGGGTACCCTCACCAAGTATCGTACTATTCTGGTCAACGGCAGCTATCTGGCAGAATGTGCAGCCCACCTGGATCTGGGTCGTTGGATCCTCTTGAGCGAATCAACCCGGCGCAGCGGGCACCGTGATAATGACTCCATTATGGCTGATGTAACAGAATCTCTGATCGCCGCCATATACATGGATAGGGGTTATGAAGCTGCTGCACAGTGGGTTAAAAAGAATGTTATCGCTGGGAAACCTGGCTATGCTGAAGAATTGCAGTCCTTCAATCATAAGGGCCAATTAGCTGAAAAATGTCAACAACTTAAATTGGGCAACCCTCACTATGAGGTTACCAAAACAACTGGTCCCGATCATGATCCCTTATACATGATCGAGGTTTCAATTGATGAAACTGTGGTTGGGTTTGGTGAAGGTCGCAACAAAAAGGAAGCCAGCCAGAGAGCTTCTGAAGATACTTTAAAAAACTGGGACATTCACTTTTCAGGCTAACGGTCTGATCATCTCACGTTTGCCAACCTTCTTTTTTATGAGTTTAGTTCTATCTCTCTCTTGGAGCTTGGCTCAATGACACTATATTTCTTCACTTTGATTATTTGACACGCATTTTGCATTTAAACTTAGAATATGGATATCTAATTAATAAACGAGCCCGTTCTGATTAATTTATGATTGATTCTGTTAAGCTTCTCCTTCTCCTCGTTCTAGCCTCTGTTGCTATTGGTCAGGATATTCCTTCCTATCAATTTGAGACCATCGATATTAATGATGGTCTTTCCCTCAACAACGTGATGACTATTACCCAGGATAAGTACGGTTTCATGTGGTTTGGAACCGAAGATGGTCTGAACCGCTATGATGGTGTCTCTTTCAAAGTATTCCGCCATGATCCACTTGATTCAACATCTATTAACTCCAGTTCTATCTTTTCAACCCTGGTTGATAGTCACGGAGATCTTTGGGTCGCAACCTATGTTTTTGGTCTCAATAAATATGATTATGAAACTGAAAGTTTTCTCCATTACCCGAAAGAATCACCAGCCGGTCTCACTATTGGCGATGCCTCGATCTACAGTTTGCTTGAAGATCACAACGGGTATATCTGGTTGGGAACCTCTGGCTCTGGCCTTTTCCGATTTGACCCTGTAACAGGTCAGCTATCAACTGTGCAAGATCTCATTTCAAATGATATCGCCCTCACAGACTCGATAGTATATTCACTTTTCGAGGATCACAACAATCAACTCTGGATTCCCACCCTTAATGGGTTGAATGTCCTTGACCTGGAAACTTTTGCCCTGCGAACCTATAAATACGATCCCAATGACTCAACCAGCCTTTTTGATAATAGTGTTAATTGTATTTACGAATCTTTTGATGGTGGGGAGTATCAGATCTGGATCGGAACCAATTGGGGTGGATTCGAAAAGTACGATCAGGAAAATGATAATTTTATTCATTATGGAATTCATTCTACCAACAATCCGGACTACCCGGAAACCAGTATCAACTACATGATCCAGGAGAACCAGGATCGAATTTGGCTGGGAACTGATTCCAAGGGCATCATGATCGTGGACACCCAGGGTAACCTGTTGGAAACTATTGCCCGTAAGATCTATGATGACACGGCTTTAAACGATGATGTGATCCAACATCTTTATGATGACGGTGATATTATCTGGGTGGCCACCTCAAGTGGTGGTGTGGGTAAATATGTCCGAAATCGTAAGAAGATTTACACAATCGGCTATGACCCATTAGACCCAGACGGTCTACATGACAACCGGGTTGTAAAGATCGAGCCAGACCAAAAAGGGAATTTTTGGATCGCAACCTGGACCACTGGCTTATCATTATACAACCCTGAGTCACAAAGCTTTAAGGTTTTCCAACACGACCCGGATGACCCGGGAAGCGTTAGCGATAATGCAATTCAGGATATGCTGGTTGATAAAAATAACAATTTGTGGGTTATATCCGGTTCCACAACTCTGGATGTCCTCAGAAACGGTGAAAGCAGCTTTGAACATCTTGAAGCCTCCCAGGAACCTGGTGGTCTACCCAGCCAATACCTGCTTACCATCTTCGAGGATCAGGCTGGATTCATCTGGTTTGGCAGCTGGGAAGAAGGTCTTTTTAAACTGGATCCGGCGACCATGCAATTTCAGATTCATTGTGAGCCTGCTGTAAATAATATCACGCTGGGGGATATTTCATTCTACTCAATGTTTGAAGATTCACGAGGCATGTTGTGGATCGGCGCTGAGAATGAGGGCTTGATCAGTTATAATCAAGAAAAGGGTTCATTAAAGCAATTCAAATCTGTTCCCGGTGACCCCTACGCCCTGCCTAATAATGATGTCATGTGTTTTCACGAGGATGATGCAGGCTTCATCTGGCTCGGTACCTACGGAGGTGGTTTAACCAAGTTTGATCCACTCAACAACACCTTTGAGAATTTTGGCATTGAACAGGGCCTGGTTAATGCCGCGGTCTATAAAATCTTTGAGGATATCCATGGTCATCTCTGGTTAAGTACCAATTACGGACTGGCCAGATTTGACAAAGAACAAAAACTATTTAAGTCATTCGGAGTTGATGATGGTGTTTTAAGCAAAGAGTTCAATCCTGGTGGCTGTGTAGATGAAAATGGCTTGATGTATTTTTGCGGGGTTCAAGGGGTAACTTATTTTGATCCTACTCAAATCACCGACAATAAGCACATCCCGCCAATCCATTTTACAGACCTGTCTATTATGAATTACCCTATAGAGATAAACAAACTTTATCATGATCGATTGGTTTTAGAAAGATCGCTTACCGAGAATCCTACGATTCAGCTTTTTCCTGAAGATCTATTCTTTAGTGTTCGCTTTTCAGCTTTGGATTACTATTACTCTGAGAATAATCAGTACACCTATTTCATGGAAGGCTTTGAGGATAAATGGCGCAATATTAACAACCGGAGGAGTGTCACATTCACCAATCTTGCTCCTGGTAAATATACTTTACACGTGAAGGGCAGCAACAATGATGGTGTTTGGAATGAGGTGGGAACTTCACTGGATATTGTTATCCTGCCTGAGTTTTATGAAACCTGGTGGTTTATTGCCGGAATTGTTTTGCTCAGCGGCCTTTCCATTTTACAAATTTCACGAATGCGCACTGCTTTCCTGGTTCAGCGTGGAGAGGAGCTCAAACGCCACAATATTGAGCTCAATACCCAGATAGAATCACGCCGCAAAGCACATCGCAAAGCACGTCAACGGGCTGATTATTTTAGATCCGTAATCTCTCTATCTCCAGTACCCATGGCTATCCACAATGTGGCAGGAAATATCACTCATTTAAATCAGGGTTGGGTCGATCTCTGGGGAGCGGAAAAAACCGATGATATCATTCGAGACTACCAGGTTGACCAGGATTCTCTAGCACAACAATTTGAACTGGGGAAACATTTTCATGAGGCACTGGGAGGGGAGATTATCAAGCTTCCTGAAGTAACCTTTACTGCTCCTGATGGGCAAAATAGAGTAGTGCACATCCTACTTTATCCTCTGAAAGAAATCGCAGGATCGATAAATCAAGTTATGATATCCATGGAAGATGTAACTGAAATCGTGCACCATCGAGAGCTGATTGAAAAATCACTGGTTGAAAAAGAGCTGCTCCTGAAAGAGGTTCACCATCGAGTGAAAAATAACCTGCAGATCATTGCCAGTCTTCTGGGGCTTCAAAAAGCTGGTATGAAAGATGGAGAAATTTACCAAACCATAGATGATTTCCGCAATCGGGTGAATTCTATGGCATTGGTGCATGATGCTTTGTATCGATCGCCCGAATTTAACAATATCGATATTGCAGTTTACATTGAGAATCTTATCAAAGAGTTGCAGGTTGCCTTTAAACTGGACGATTCATCTATTCAATTATTAACTGATATCCCGGGGATCAACCTCTCGGTTGATTTAGCCATCCCCTGCGGGTTGATCATCAATGAACTGATCACTAATTCCTTGAAATATGCCTTTCCGAACCCTGGTGGAACCAATAATCAGATAACTATTAAATTCACCCGGCTTGAAAATGATTACATGAGAATTGAAGTCCACGATAATGGGGTCGGTGTGCCCGAACCAGTAGTCTGGGATTCAGTCCAATCGTTAGGTCTCTATCTGGTAAAGATCCTGAGTGAGCAACAATTAATGGGCACAGTTGACCTTAATA
>JAYEKW010000067.1:0-12755 GCA_034716895.1 Candidatus Neomarinimicrobiota bacterium | reverse complement strand
CCGGATTCATCACTATCGTAGATGTCATCATTCCAGTCACCAGGAATAACAAAATTACTATCTCCAGCAGCCATCATGGTCGTTAAATAACCATGTAGCATGGCAGATGCCTGATGCCTGCGCTCAATGCCGTCATTACAGCACTTCATGTGCACATCGATAACATTCAAGACCTGCTCAACACCCTCCTGCTCATATAAAAAGCTGACCAGCAGGGGTGGACGACTGGCGAAATTATAGTCATTGTGCTCAAACAGGTTATCCGTAAACACGGGCAGGAAAAAGTCCTGCTTATACACAATCGCCAAGTGCAAATAGGATGTTTCATCAGAAATGATGACGGAATATTGATCCAGACTATCAACAATATCCCCGAGAGCACCCTTGTTCTGGATCTCTTGGAGACAGTAAAAGTCGGCATCCAGAGAATCCATGATCAGTTCAACCCGATCTGTCGTTTTACTGCCAGCCTGTGGGAAATGCTCAATATTCCAGGTCACGATACTGATCCTGGCACTATCATCGATAGAGGAGATAGTGATTGGAGGTGTTTCTGTTACAGGTTCAGGTAGTTTCGGCTCAAGCGGTTGAGCACAAGTGGTCAGAACGATTAGAGAAACCGCAATCAGAAGTGTGAATACGAAACGATGGATCATGGGCGAAGTTTAGATAAGGTGGTTCAGTGTGACAGGTCGAGCTGCAGAAGAACAGGTCGATGATCAGATATGATCAACTCATAGTTTTCCCAACCTCCCAACCATTCCTCAACGGGAAGCGTCCGAACAAGACTACCTTGCTCAAACTCATTAAAAAAACCTTTTCCAATGAGGATATGATCCAGAAAACTGGGCCAGGTCGGATAGGAAGCTTGTTCTACGTCTCCAGCGATCTGCATGGTCGCCCATTGAAAATTATCTGTGTCATTCAGGAAAATATTGAAACTCTGCTCCATCCCCTGATCCAGAATATCATCATTCCAGTCACCTAGAACAATGATATTGCTCAGGCCGGCATCTATATACCCCATGAGATATTCATGTAGTTCAGCGGCTGCTTTTTTCCTACGAGCCAAACCATTACCACAGCACTTCATGTGCAGATTGATCACTGTGACCAGTTCCCTGACATCTCCATTTTCCCATAGAAAATCGATTTTAAGGGGTGGTCGGCCAGCAAAATTGTAATCGTTGTCTGCAAAAGGTTCATCGCGACCAACTGCCGATAAATATTTAGTATTATAGATAATAGCTTGATCAAAAAAGCTGGACTGGCGGGTAATTTCGAAGTTATACCCGGGTAAGTAAGTCATCAATTTTGAGAATTCATTGATTTTACCGATTTCCTGAACAGCATAGAGATCGGCTCCGATATCCAGCATCAGTTCAGCAACGGCCTGCAGGGTTGAATCATTGGCTTTGGGGAACCATTCCATATTCCAGGTCACAGCTTCCAGAGACATCTCCTTGCCGATGGTTTCCACCTGAAATTGATCCTCATCCAATGGTCGTGAGTCCCAGCTAATTTCCTGTGATGGGGTTTCCTGCAAATTATTGATATCCGGAAGTACTGATTTTTCCAGAGCATTATACCGGGAGGCAATCCAGTCGGCCATTTTCTCATCAGGTTTCACATCATCAACGGTGAGTGTGATAAGATTTCCGCGGTAAGTCGGTTTTCTTACAGCCAATAATTGTCCGGTATCAATATCGAAATCCAAAATTGCATGACCAATATTTGAGCCATTCCCGTAGCCTTGATAGACCGTGGTATGAGTGAGCGGATCTTCCCAGGGTGAGTTGTAACCGGCGTTGGTTCCGCCTGAGAATATGACTGAAAAGCCATCAAACAGATGCGCAAATTCAAGAGAGTTAAGCCCCTCTTTCCAAGTCTCAGCTTCATCTCTATCTTGAAGCAATTCTGTTTCAAAATCTTCAAATTCCTGGTCTCTATTGTACGGAACACCCAGGTGACACAGACCGATAACAATGTCCACATCCTTCCCATCCAGTTCACTCATGATCTGGTTTGCTGTTTCCAACTCAGAGTGTACGTTGAGATCCAGCGTTTTCCAGGGAAGTAGTTGACTTTTAAGAGCAGACGTTGTTAAACCGACAACAGCAATTTTTGCTCCTTGCTGTTCTACGATCGTGTAGGGACTCAGCCCATTCATGGAATCGGAAATATTTGCAGATATAAATGGAAAAGCAGCCTGTTGAGCACGTGAGTTCAAATTATCACTGCCCATGATAAAATCCTGGGTACCGGGAACCAGTGCGTCGTACTCCATCTGGTTCATCCAGTCGATCATGGTTTTGCCAGAGTCGATCATACCGATTGATGTGCCCTGAAAAAAGTTTCCAGCATCCAGCAGCAGAACAGCTTCACCGTTTTTCTCTGCCTGTTCTCGGGTCTCCTTGACATAGTGATACATGGCTGCCCCACCTCCCAGATCAGGAGGGTAGCTGGGGTTCATAAACCAGGCTTTGCCCCCGTGGATCGCTCCATGAATATCATTGGTAAAAAGAACATTGATGGTCAAAATTTCCTCAGCAGGAAGCGATACAACCAACATCAAGAGAATCAGGATTGTAAATAGTTTCTGAATCATAAGAATACTCTATGGAAGACGATAACTGGCAGTTAAATACAAGTTTAGCACACTTTCATTGATGGATTCGAGATCCGGATTGGTTGCCCGAGAAGCTTTTGGAAATATATCCGGATAAGTATAACCAAGCGATGAAATGTCCCCTCCCAGATCAAATTGAAAATGTTTGACGATCAAGCTGCCACCCACAGTGAAACGGGTTACGGAAAGAGCCTTGTCAATTGGGGATTCTTCATAGCTAAAGCCGATCCGCAGGGGTAGCGTTGGACTGGCCCAGTGTTCCAGACCAACATGGAACACGGCATAGTTATCCAACTGATAGTCAAATGAATCCGTGCCGTTCATACTGTCGGAATAACTGATCGATTGACCCGCGTGGAATTCCATTTCAAAACTGGCGATGGTTTTTTGTTTTTGTCCCGGAGAGAATGATATTCCCATACGGTGAACCGCTGGCGTCGAGATCGTGTACACCAAACTTGAATCCGACTGCAAATATTCAGGGTAACGTTTGGTTGAATCAGCAAAAGGGATAAGACCATCCGTATCAATACTCAGATCACCTGCTTTATCAAATACATAATGCAAGGCAGTGTGGGGAGTAATGTTATAGGTCAACCCGATATTGAAGCCCATTCCCGCTTCATCGATGGAATAGCTGGAAAGGTGTGAATACGAGGTGTCTGAGGCCAAAGCGTCATCAACGGATAACACCGAAACCGCCTTTAGGATAGATAGATCCTTCGCGGCATAATTGACCAGGCCAACTCCCATGGATAATCCTTTGAAGGTGGATGCAAATCCCAGATAGTGGCCATAGATCTGACCATTCATCTCATAAGTATGATATCCTGCAATCAGATCGCGATTGTAATAGCTGGATGAAAAGCTGTTACGGATCTCTTCGGAATAGGCATAAGAAAAATCATGGACAGGTGCCCAGGCGTAAGCTATGGCGAATTTCTCAAAACCATAATCAACAGCAAAGGCGTAGTGGCTATTGGTGTTGTTATTGGCTGCGTAGACATTTTTTGTAACAACATCATTGAATTGATCGATTGCCGGAATGCTGCGCGTCTCATTAATCTGCTTTAACAGAAGCGAAATAGAGAGGTTCAACCCATTGGAACTGGCTAAATGGGCCGGATTTCCTGTAACACTCCAGGCACCCTGATCAAGCGCAGTGCGTGACAAGCCCATGCTGCTGGATCGGGCGTCATAGCCATTATTTTGAGTTAGACCCAAGCCTGAGAAATAGCTTTGTCCAGAGACGCTTAGCGTCAGGATGAAGGTCAAAAGACCGATTACATAAATTTTTTGCTGGTTTTTCATATTATTTCTTTTCACCATTAACCTCTAAAAGGCGTAATCAAGTTGGAATCTGAAATCAGATTTTTTTGACCAGTTTATGATATTCATTTGGGGTGATCGGGTGTCTTCCGATGGACCACCAAATGCGTAATTTGTGGTTGCCAATCCATTATCATGGGAATATTTAAGTCTCATTGACCAATGATTCCCCAACCGGCTATAAGTGGATATCCAGTAGCGGAAATTTCCATCTAGAGAGTTAAAGACCCTGAAGTCTGTGTCCTCAAAGGTCCAGATAAATCCTTTATAGGCGGTCACCGCTGCTTTTATCCTGAAGCGTTCATTTACATTATGAGTTACAGCAACATTTAAAGCTTCACTGGGACTCAAGGCGTTACCCACGTCAGATGAATAGTTTGCGCCATCATCCAGATCAATGACCAACCTTTTTCTGGGATCGAAAAGGGTGGATGTTTTTGTGTATTGGACACTGAGTTGATTAAACTTGGATAAGCGGAACCGAGACATGAGGATCGTTTCTATATTGTCATAACCTGTGGGGGAAAAGAGATTAAACTCTGCCCGCTTTTGCCACTTATGACTCAGAGTGATCCGATAATTGAAGGTCGGCCGATACTCCAGGCGAATCTTTGTCCGATGGTAATTTGCTCCATCTGGTACACGCGTCCAGGTATCAAAATCGGTGGTCACCAGAAATCTACGATGAAGCTGGTACCGAGAACGAAGATAGACACCCCTTTCAGCCTGAGGCTGAGGAGCAGAAGCGTACAGATGGACATAGATCGGATCCTGCAAATAGTATTCATCTTCAAAAATTGAGCTCTTGTATTTTTGATAGTTGGAGAAGCTACGTTGATACGGGTTATCAAAAGCCAGATCCGTATCTCGATATAGCAGGAGCAAATTCAGATTGTCGAACTGTAGATAGGCTGACAAAATAAGTGCTTTGGGATCATTGGCTACATCTGTAATGCTCCCATCCACATCCAAGATTCCCAATTCTCCCTGAAGAGCTAAATTTTGAATGACGGTATTAAACTCCACTCCCATGACCCGTCGATGCGCCTGAGCAGCATCCCACAGCGGCGATTCAGCATAGGAAGCAAACATGGCTTCAATTTCACTGTCTGCACCATTACCAATACCTGTGAAATAGCGATGCGATGCTGTGGAATCGATAATTGTCCCCACTGGATCGGGGCGTAGTTCCTTGTCATACAGACTCTCGTAGGAAGAAAATCCGATGAAGGTTCCTGGCAAAAACTCATAACGTAGATGTCCACCATAGGTCACTTCATTGACTGTATTCAACATGGGCTGAGCCAGGGTATCGAGAAAACCCATATTCTGACGTGGATATAAGGTTATCAGAGAACTGAAAGATTCACCATCTTTGTTCAGGATCGCATCACGATCTTTCTTGGAAGCAAAGCCCATAAATACAATTTTGTCAAAAAGACGGGCCTGTAAACCCAGTCCGTTAAAAGCATATTCCTGGGAACGCGATAGATCAGTAAATATCCCGGGAACCCGTTTTTGCCAACCATATCCAGACCGACGTGGTGCCCGAAAATCAGTATTCTCCATGACAACACCCTGTCCGAAAGTCACATTATAACTCCCCAATATGACCCGATCCAGATGTACCGGTCCAAAATCAAAATCTGAAAGTGTGAGAGCGGCTTTAACTTCCGGGATATCAGTCCCTTCAAAAACGCGGTTTTCCTCTCCCAGGTGACGGTTATACACCATCCCGATCTTCCAATGACGCGAATTAGAGAAACTCAGCTTGTGCAGTAGATCGGGCGGGTAATTCGTCGAGATCGGACTGGCCGCTTCTTCATCGGTTGAGTTGGTGGAGGGGATGGTCTTCATCACCGTTGAGTACCACAAATGCCACTGTCCACTGGGGGCATCATCAAACCGCACAAAATCTCTCAAGTTTCGATAGCCATAGTAAGAGAGTCCCACTGCATTTCTCAGGGCACGTTGATATCTAAATTCTCCCATCTGCTCTCTAAGATTCAGGATAGCCACGGCATCAACGGGGGTCACATTCTGAAATGAGATGATATCTTCGTATGAAGCGGTATTGATGTTGATGGGTTCTGCCAGACGGTCCAGCCATAATTCGATGAGTCCTTCGCTGGCACCTTCCTGGGAGGTCCATTGTTCAACTTTCCGATAATTGTCTTCCAATCGGGAATTGTTCTTTTGGTGTTTGGGATAGATCGAGATCAAAGATTTTAATTGAACCAGATCTTCAGGTGAAATTTGATCCAGATCAGCAATTTCATAAAAACTGGAAATAGGTCCCGTTTCTTCAATGTATTCGATGAGGGCTTGCTTGACCTCTTCTCTGGTATCCAGATCCATGATGCTGGCTTCATCGGCATTATTGATATCCAGGGATGTGGAAAAAGCCACCTGGATCAATATCACAAGGTGTAGCCCCAATCGAATGAAATGTTTATTCATCGAGGGCGCCTTACTTGCTAAAGCCTTTTAAATGAACACTCAGGGATATGGCATGGGTCAGGGGCAGTACTGGATGTGTGATAACTCCGTACTCCATTGTGATCCCTTTGGTGTTAATCTTCATGCCAGCTGATAGTCGATTAGGCTGAGATTGCAGGCCAGTCAGAATGCTGTAATGGGTATTTAATCGGTATTCCAATCCGCCATGGAACTCAACGGGATAACCTGAAATGTAATTCAGAGAGAAAGTTGTGGTGACCTCCTCTACAGGGGAATAGGCAAAACCACCAATGAGAACCTGAGGCAGAGGAGTTATGGTTCCAGCACTGCCAATGGCTGGTTCATTGATGTTCTTAACTAGCACGGCGGCTCGATGCTTTTTGCCCAGGCTGGCAACCAAACCGATATCAATCCCCATTTCAGTGGTTGAGCCCAGATCAACGCCATCTGATCCGTCACCGGAAAGCCCGGCACTTTTCCCGTAAGAAATTTGCAGGATATTCACCGTGGCACCCAGTGCCAGAGAGGAAAGTCTATCTTTCATGAGGAAGGCACCATAGTGCAGTCCGATAGCGGTTTCAGAGGCTAAACTGCTGGCACCACTTGTGGTATTAAGTGATGTGGTTGTCAGTCCAAAATTACCCAGCATTTTTCCTGAATCATAGGCAACTCCAGCAATGGAATGGTTCAGAAAGCTTTGGCTGAACAGGTTTTGATACCCGGCAATCAAACCAATCCCTTTAAACTCGGCCAACAGAGCAGGGTTTGAAAAAAGCAGATCTGCCGAATTACCCCAGGCAATATTACTGGAGGCAACAGCCGTACTGCGAGCAGTAGTAGTTTGAACAGCTGAAGTCACCTGCGCCCAACTCTCACATAGGGGAAGAAGAATAAAAAATAAGGTTGTCCAAATCACTTTGATTGATTTGACAGGCTCTACTGTTGTCATTATTCTTTTCATTTCCATCTTCTTCTTGAATTATTAATTATGAATTGTGAATTATGTGTTTTCATTTTTCTGCTTCTTTGAAGTGATAATTATTGATGCCAATATTTTGTTGATCTCTTTTATATCTTTAATAATTGATTTGTAGAATTTTTCTTCCAAATATTCCGAACGAAATAACAACTCAATCCAATAATCAGTCTCATTTGCTTCTTTTTGAGCAATTGCCATTTTATGAATAAAATCTGCTTTACTTTCAGCATGCTCAGCTTCTCGAACTAGAGCACCAATAGCAGTTCCACTCTTTAATACTTGTTTGCTCATAATGTATTCATTGTTACTAATAAGAAATTTATAAAGCTTTACTATGCGTAAGGCAAAAGCAAAACTCTTTTCTTTTATTACGTTCTCTTTAATCATTTACAATTTATCATTCACCATTAGTTGATGCGTGACGCGACAACAACGGGTGCAATATCCCGGAGCGTCTCACCGCTAATACGATTTATGGTTTCCAGATGCATGATATAAGTACCGGGAGGAACAAGCTTGTAGGTCTCGGTACGACCTTTCCAGTAATTCGTGATCTCCAGAGCTGGCGTGCGATAACCATCAAACAGGGTGGTAATGAATCTTCCGGATAGATCGAATACACGAACAACGATATGTGAATTTGCCGGGAATGAGAAGGTGTACTGAATTTTCTCACCGCGCAAAGGATCAAAGGGATATGGTGCCACGTTCAGAACGGTTCCACCGTCCCCTGGTTCACCCTCCTGATAGGGTTGAACATCACTGGCATAGGCGACGACCAATTGACCTTCAGAATTATATTGCCCGGCAAGTCCCCGTACTGTCACATAACTACCAGGTTGGAGCAGTGAGTTGGCTACAGAATCAGAGAGCAGAAAGGTCGAGTCCCAAATCCGAAGGGTCACCTGTTTGTCTTTCTCGCTGACTATTTCACCGGTAATGTCCTCAATGACTGCGTTTGTGCCACCACCAATATCATAGGCAACCGTGGAAACGACTCCATTGATCTCTACAAATCGATCTTCAAATGCTAAACTATTTAAGTCTGCAGTAGAAATTTTTGTCACATTAGGCACAGGTCGACCGGTTGCGATTATGGTTGTGCTGAAGTCTTGAATTTGTTTGGTTCCGTTATACTCGGAAATCATTCCGGTAATGCTGATTGAATCACCATTGATCAGAGCAGGGGAAAGCGTTCCTGATGCGGAGAGTACCAATCCATAACCTGAATAGTCCTGGAAGTAAGCCTCCGTTCTATCGGTTCGCGTGATTCCCGACCCGATTGCAATAACACCGGTCAGGGTCATCACTTGATCGTTATAGCTGTTAAAATCCTCCCAGATGGTTTGGATTGTAACCGGTGGCGGCGGATCCGCAACATCAACACCTTTTACCGGACTGGTTTCTGAGAGCCCGCTGGTATTAATGGCTGTGATGAAATACCCCAACTCACCTTCAGTCCCAGTAGCCGGGATGGTTGCCGTCCAGACATCTCCACTGGTGTTGGTCATCACCAGATCAGTGGGCGTTCCAGTATCAGAGGGAAAAGTATAGGTAAGAACAACACTGGAGATTCCAGAAGCATCCGTTACTTCAGCAGTCACAATCATATCCTCGGAAATTTCAGGATCGTCAGGTGTAATGATAATATTGGCAATCTCAGGTTTGTCAATGGTGAGATCCACTACCGACCAGGTGGTGGCCAGATTCTCGCTGGTTTCGTCATGACCAGTAATCCCGTTACCGCCAGTGGTGGTTTCAGTACCCTCGTCACCGTTGCGGATGAGTTTGGAACCATCCAGGTGGGTTGCCATGAATGATTGCGATGCCACCGGTGTATCCGCCAGATATCCGGCAACAGCTGATTTATCGATCATATAGTTGGAAGCGGTACCGCTATCAGTCCCCCACACCAGATACTCAACGTCTTTTACCGTTGCCGACGTTCCGTCCCAGTAGAAAAGGATCAATGATTCAGCGGTATTATCCAGCTTCACGTTGGGAGAGCCACCAATAGTGGTTTGACCATCCACGGCGTTTAGCATATTATCTTTCAAGGCCAGATCAGGTCGTGTTCCGTAAGTGATTTCATAATCGCTATTTCTAGCCATACTAAGAATAAGAGAAGCGCCCCCTGTTAAGGTTGTATCGGGAAACCGGGCAATAAAATCGGTGGGGCTGGAAGACCAATAATCCACACCACTGGGCAGGTTGTAATAATATTTTCCATTGGCGATGTCTGTGGCATCTGTCAGATAGTAATTACCCAGATTAATATCAGAGCTACTGGGGTTGGTGATCAACACGTATTCACCTGCTGATGGCTGCAGGACAATCTCGCTGATAAGGAGATGATCCGTAGCCTGGAGTATATAGGGCATCAGCAATATGAGCGCGGTTTGAAATATTTGTCTCTTCATTCTCTCACTTCTATTTCATCACTGGTAATAGTTATTATTACCTATTTCTAAAGATACGAAAGGCGCCTTATTTATGGACGCCTTTCGCTGAATTTGTTTTACTTATTTAACCAGCATTACCTTTTGGATGGCTGATTCTGTCGGGGTTGTGAGTTGGATAAAATAGACGCCTGAACTCAGGTCAGATGCATTCCAACTCATGGAAAATTGACCTGCGGCACTCATACCCTCGGCAAGGCGAGTCACTTCACGACCCCGGATATCAAGAACACGAATGGTTAACTCAGCAGATTCCTGGAGACTCCAGCTGATTGTAGTAGCAGGATTGAAGGGGTTGGGATACGCAGGATTCAGAGCAAACTGTTGCGGTTTACTGTCCAAAACAACAATGTCGCTAGTGCTGACAATATCCTCTGCATAGCCCACACCCATTTGGAATTCATCGTAGTATTGACCGCCAACACCCATAAAGGACCATTCTGTACCGACAGTTAGCCCACTGACATCGATCCCGGTACTCTCCCAGATGCGGACAGCACTGGTATCCGTTCCATCAGTTACGAGTACGGTTTGACCCCCACCAGCAGACCAGGTATCTGAAATCATACCCTCAACCCGAACCAGTGTACCTTCCCATATTTGTGCATTGGCTTCACCAGGAGTCAGATCTACTGGAGTTGGAATATCATTTCCGGTTGAAATGAGCTGATAGGAGAAATCTGCTAATTCCACTGTGGTATAATGGATAACGATAACACCAACGGCTCTTACTAAATCCCCGCGATTTAATTCGATCTCATCGTAGTTAAAAAGGTTGATTCCGTGACCAGATCCATCCTGCATATAGGCATTGGTGAGACCGGTCTGTAAAATACCTGACCCGATTGTGATCACACCTTCCACGGTAAAAACCTGTCCTTCTACGGGATCAGCTTGAATATCGGCAATAGGTGTTGTTTCAGTTGAGGCGACTGCAATCTCAAATGTGTAGGATGTAAACTCCCCGCCATCATTAGTCACAGCCACAACCTGATATTCTAGAAAAGTGTTGTCAGCCTGGGCTGGAATAACGCCTGCCCAAGTGACCCCACCATTCAGCCACATTTCACTGCTGTTCAGCATGCTGCCATCAGTACCATACATGATGGTGGCTGAGCTAATGGTCTGGACCAGATCACCCGGTGTAATGTCGATGTAAATTTCTATTTCATTGGCTGACGTTACAAAATCAGGGGAATGGATTGCATCACTGAAAACAGGGGTAATAATATCTGACACAAAATCGCTGAGCATCCGTGGTAAAATCTGGTAGGTCCCGCTGAATTCAGAAACCACACCGATTACATCCATAGGCCAGGCAGGCTCTGTGGAACCGTCAATTTCAGTTTCTTTGTCAATCCGCATTACGGTAACATCGGTTCCGTTGTCTGTGATATCTATATTGGCGTTTGAACCACTGGCTGGCCATGCATCACCACTACCTGCATTGGAGACTCCCATGATCATGATCAGTTCACTTTCATAGTTCTCGCCATTGGTTGCCAATTCTGCCGCAGTAATAACCTGGGGATCCGGTAAGGTATTTCCCGTACTGTTCACAACAATATCACTGGCTGTGGCAGGAACAACTTCAAGCTTTCCATTATATTCATCAATTGATCCGGTAACAGTGATCTCATCGCCAAGGCCTAAATCTATCACAGCGCCTGAGAAGTAAAGATCAATCCCTGCCGTTGCATCTTCAAAAGTATATTCAGTACCACTACTTGAAAAATTAACACTATTGACAAGGCCAGTAACTGTAACCAGTGTGCCTGTACTCTGCCCACGAGCCTCAAGAATGGTCATCGCTGCACTGATGTATACCGTGACAGTAGTCTCATCGGTCCCGGTTTCTCCATCATCATCAGTAACGGTGAGAGAAAAGACCCAGCTGCTGGTTTCGGTCACAGTAGGTACCACAAAACTGGCAACTGAAGTATTGGCATCTGTCAGGGTAACGTCAGATCCGGACACCTGTTCCCATAGATAGGAAACGATCGTGCCATCACTGTCAGTACTACCGCTGCCATCCAGGGTGACTGTGGCACCACTGTCCACAGATTGATCTGAACCGGCATTAGCATTTGGTGGATAATTCACATTCGGATCAAAGGTCTGATTGGTATTCACGGCGCCGGGAGTGGAGGTTACGTGTTCCCAGGGAGAACCATCAATGCCGATTCGGCTAATAGAAGAATCTGGAGGAGAGGCAAAATCAGTACCCCCGTCTTCCATGGCATTACCATCTGCATCGTTCATTGTTCCTTCGTAAGCTACAGCATCTACGATACTGCCACCCACGCTTAAAACGACTCCATCAGGATCACCATTCTGAATAATGTTTGTAGTCGGCCAGGAACCTGGTGTCACATCCACATTGGGAACAGTGGCGGCACCGATCACATAAAAGCCAAAACCATTTGATTCATCTGTTAGCGTGATCGTGCCCAGATCAGCAGTCTGATAAATAGCATCACCATTGCCATTGATCAGTTCAACGACAACAGATAAATAGGTACCAGCCGGACCGGCCAGCTCCACATATTCAGTTGCATCTGTACCGGGCTGATTATAATCAATCTCGTTAATAAATAATTGGCCATAAGCAAACATGCTTATTAAACTTAGCAATAATAACATTTTAGCGGTTTTCATGGAAGACCCCTTCTTTAACTATTTCTTTGGGTTGATTTTTTTGAATATATATGAAGCTCAGCATCATTGAACCGTGATTATAACCCGTGGCAGCGGCTCATCCAAGGGTGTTCAATGGGCAAATCGATGTATTGGCTAGATGTTTTGGGAGGTTGGGAGGTTGGGAGGTTGGGAGGTTGGGAAGTTGGGAAGTTGGGAGGTTGGGAAGTTGGGAAGTTGGGAAGTTGGGGGTTGGGGGTTG
>JAYEKW010000066.1 GCA_034716895.1 Candidatus Neomarinimicrobiota bacterium | reverse complement strand
CTGCCTTGGCAACGGAGTTGACCGATTGTTCCGGGATGCGATACCCGGCTCCATAGGCCGTACTTCCCACTGTCAGGGCCGCAACAGCGGCAAGGACAAGTTTCTTTTTCATTTTCTTCCTCCCTTATTTGAGTAATGTCAGTTTTTGAATCTGATATTTTCCCTGTGATTCCAATTTAAGCAAATAGACCCCGGATGCAAACCCTGAAGCATTCCAAAGCAGTTGATTTTGACCTGCATCAACTTGTCTATGCTCCACAATAACAGCCACTTCCCGACCGGACAGATCATAGATCCGGGCATCCACCATCGCTGGAGCATGTAAAACAAATTCGATGTTCACTGAGGGGTTAAAAGGATTGGGATAAACTGAGGTCAATTCAAAGCTTTCAACCACCTGTGGTTCACCATCCACACCTACTGGAACTGTGCCTACATAAGGAATATTACCATACATGATGTAATAACCCAAACTGGAGTTCTCGTCGGCCTGAGTCCAGATCACATCAGCGCCTCCGCCAAAACCGATCCCCGCTTCCCTGACCTTGCGTCCCAGTGTGGGATTCTTGATGGAATAGTTCGTGGCATTCACATAGTCACAGGCACTGAGTTGAGCCACATCATTCCAGGTAGATCCGGCATCAGGAGAAGTCCGGTACATCACATTATAGATACCTTCATCATTCCTTTCCATCCAGGTGATATAAACCCCGTGATTGGGATCAACGGTAATACTAGGACGCTGAACTGTCAGTGTATCTGCCGAAGCATCTATCTGAACTGGATTGCTCCAGCTCCCAGCCTGGTACTTCATGTAGTGGATATGAGAACCATTCGCGCGGTAAAAAGCCATGTGAACATTGCCACTGGGATCGGCAGCGATCACCGGCTCACCATCCCGGACACCGGCGTTGCCCCATCCCAGTGGATCCAGACCAGCAAAGCCAGTTCCGTCCACCAGATTGAGATAAGCCACGCCCGTAGTTCCATCAGCTTCTGTATAGGATTGACTATCATAGGACTGAATTCCCAGATAATCATAACAAAAATCACCTGTGCTGAAGCTATCCTCTGGACCAGCATCGGCAGCACCATAGCGGTCGTACATCCAATCCCGACCCACGATCCATAACTCACCGCCAGCATCCAGAAAAGCAGTCACTTCAGTATTATCAATATCCTGAACATCCCACAATGCCAGATTATCCAGGACCCCATCATCACCGGTGAACCAGATCACCAGATCATAACCGGTCAGACTATCTGCAGGAGGCAAATCAGTGGGAATCCCTCCAATATCACCACAATCAAAGGTGGTATAGCTGAAACCGAGATTATCAAGCGGCTCTGTGACAGCGGCTTCATTATTCCATTTATTGTCATCATCTACAAAGAGAATGCTACCTGAGGTTACCACGCCAAAGAAATTTAGAACTGAAGCCACCAGACTGTCGCGCTCATTCAAGGGGAACTGATAGTAGGGATTCATAAAGGTGGAAAGAACCTTGGAGCTGCCATTATCGTAGTAGATCGTGTTGGACTGACCAGCCAAAGGATACTCAAATCCACTAAATTCATAAATTGAAACCGCTTCTGTCCTGGGAGTACACCCATCGATATAGCGAGCAACCTGAGGGGTTCCATCCAGATAGGGACTGATGATCTCCGGTGTTGACCAGTTGTTTTCAGCATCCATAATGGACATCATGATCTCATATTGGTTGGTTTCCGGCAGGGGTTTGTCCTCCCAGACAGCCATCATTTGAGTGTCCTCCAAAGGGGCAATATCAGAATCCATATAATTGAAGGGTAATTCACCCGGTGTGGGATATTCAGTTGTCAGATTGGTAGTATTCCAGTTTACGCCCATATCCGAACTTTGACTGACATAGATATTGGGATCAAATACTGCTGGATCATTCCAGATCGAGAATGAAATAAACAAGTCACCATCTGGACCAATATTGATGGTTCCCACACCCGCATTATTGTCGATGTCATCAGCCACAATGGGGGTTGACCATGAGCCACTTTCCCATTTGCAAAACATCATATCTCGCATACCATCAGCACTTAATTCCTTCCAGGAAGCGAAAACCCTTCCAGCATCATCAGCTACAACAGCGGGAATGCCCGTCGCATTCTCAGTACTTTGGCTCAGAGGAACCGCAGGATCCCATTCATTAAAAAAGGAGTTATAGGTAACATAGTGGATTTCCATATTGCCTTCGGTATAGTCAGCCGCAGGTTCAAAAACCACAAAGATGTTTCCATCTGATGTACGGGCAATATTGCGGGCACCGGAATAGCGGGTTGCATTGAAGTAATCAACTTCGGCAACCACAGAATTGTTGGTTTGGGCCAGACCTGCCAGGGCCAGCACCAGTAGTATTAGTATCATTTTTTTCATCTGATCATTCCTCTATGTTTGATATCTGATTAAAACTTTTTGGCCACCAAGTCACGAAGACACGAAGTTTTATTAAAGCGCCTTTTTAGTGCCTTTGTGTCTTTGTGGATACTTGCTGTCAACTGCTCTCGCGTTTTAGCCACTAAGGCACCAAGGCACGAAGTTTCTGTAAAGGGTTTTGTTGCTTTCGTCGTCTTTGCGAAGGAGGCAGTTGCCGACTGTGGCAATCTCAAACTTTGGTTAAGGAATACAGATCGCCGCACTCCTTCCAGTCGTTCGCGAAGACGAATCGGATTTAAGACTATGTTTGTCACACGCTTCATTATTTCAATAACTGACATTTAGTGATTTGGGAAATATCCGCATGCTTTACCCTGATGAAATACACACCTGAGGCAAGTTGGAGGATGTTGAAATCAATTTGAATCTGATGGCTGCCATTTGAGAAGTTCTGAACTCGGGGATTACCCCGCGCTTTACCGTTCAGGTCAAATATCTGAATTTCATAAATGCCGGACTGCTCAATCTGCAGCGGGAGGTTCAAAGTGGCATTGAATGGATTGGGATACACCGGGCCAAGTGCAAAGGTTTCCGGTTGAGCAGCCGCTACCGGTCCAGTGATACTGACAGGGATATTAAACCTGGATGTGTCAAGACTTTGGTAGGGTTGAGCATTGAGATCATATTCACGATTAAAGGTCTCAATATCCGGATTTCCGGCACCGCTGACGCCAAAACGGTAAGCCAGGGTCTCACCCACATACGAATTTTCGAAAGTAACTTCCGTGGTGTAGATCCCATTTGATTGATAGGTAAATTCAGGTGAATTCTGGACATTTCCCAGGGGATCGATATTGCCCAACAGAACCAGCGCTTCCCCGTCTATCAAGGGTCTATCCTGCATGTCGATGATAAATTCTACGGTCACATCATTCCCAATGGAAATAGTGAATTCGCGAGACCAATCCCACCAGATATTATCCCGATTTGCCCGCACCTGATATTTGTAGGTACCTGGCGAATTCACATCGATGAGTATACTGGTATCCGTAATTGCAGAGTTCAGGGTGATCCAATTGCCACTCCCCAGTTTCTGCTGCAATTCAAAATGATCTGCAAACAAACGATGGCTGGTTAACCACTTCAACTCGAAACTATCCTCATCGATCCAATCGATATCTTCGCTGATCATCGGATTGGGAACGATGCCCTTCAGAGCACCAAGAATAGTATAGGAGTAACCAGGTAAAAAAGCTCCCGTGATATCATACCAGCCGTTATTATCACCATCCCAACCATAATTAATGTGAACCAGCCCGTATTGACTGGCATATCCATCGGCCACAACGGCATGATCCACGGCACCGTTCACAGCCAGAGCTACGGGTCTGCCATCTTCCAGATTTGCGATGACCTGTGACATAAACCCGGTGGCACTGCTGCTGGTATAATGGCCACTGCTGCGAAAATGATAGTGCAAAGCAGTC